>JAKITD010000004.1 GCA_021648265.1 Flavobacteriaceae bacterium
GTTTAATAGCTATATTGGAGTTGTTATTTGCAATTTCGATATTTATAAAATCATTAGTAGGGTTGGGATAAATTTTCAATTGGCTTTTTAATGTATTTTCGTTGGTGCTTAAAATAACTTGAGTAAGCGAAACGGAGTCTATATAATACTTCCCCCAATTAAGAAAGTCATACGGCCAAACAGTTACTCTTTCAGTATCTTCGTCACTAAAGAAGTTGCCAATGGTTAGATATTCCTCTCCTCCCTCAGCAATAAAAGTTCCTGTTATTTGCATCCAGTTATCTTTATCAGTTAAGGGACTCTCAGCTTTTATCTGAGGGTTTGCTTCTATTAGATTTGCTCCTCCAGGACCATTCCCTTCAACAATATAATCTGTAATTAAAACGCCTAAATTATTTATAGCCGAACCAAATCTATCTGCTAAGGATACATACATAGAGAATTCATATTCTTGATTTTCTATAAGAGGAGTACTTAATTGAATTTCAATATACTCTCGCCTCCCAGAATCATTTCCATAACATTGTATTCCTGCATATCCTTCTCCTTCATAGGGATATTGGGAGCCTGCGATATTTTCAGGTACATCTGAAGGAGTGTCATCTGGAGAACAATCATTATAATAATCTGGAGATGAAATGCTATTTGGTGTTTCAAACCAAAAATCTACATAAAATTCACCTTGATAATATGGGCAATCATAATATTCTTCAAAACTAGGATTAGGCACCAAGTTTTGACTAACAACAGTATTAGTTGCTACTATAAAAAACAATAAAATGGTAAAAATTTTCATAGTTATTTATGTTTTAAAAGGAATCTCATTAAATTTAAATTTAAAAATTCCATTGTTATATAATTGGTCTCTGTAAATTAATTGAATGGTTTCGTTGGGGTTAATACCTCCAAAATAAAGTTTGGTAAAAATAAGTTTAATTCCTGCTTTTTCCAAAAGCTTGTTTTAAATCTAATACAATATCTTTCCATTCTTCAATTCCTACAGACAATCGCAACAACCCTTCTGCAATTCCTTGTTTTTTTCGTTCTTCTTCTCCTAATAAAGCGTGGGAGGTTTTTGAAGGTGCCAAAATAGTGGACTCCACTCCTGCTAAGCTCATCGAGGGTTTTATGAGTTGTAATGCTTTTAAAAACTTTGCGGAATCTACTTTTTCAGACAATTCAAAAGACAACATTCCAGTAAATCCGTTCATCTGTTTTTTTGCTAATTTATAATTGGGATGAGATTTTAATCCTGGATAATAAACTATATCCACCAAGTCATTTTTATCTAACCATTTAGCAATTTTCTTTGCATTTCGGTTATGAAATTTCACTCTAATTGCCAAGGTTTTCATACTTCGTTCTAACAACCAAACGGTATATTCACTTAGACTTCCACCGAGATTTTTCCCCACATTCCATATCTTTTTAATATGTTCTTCGGAAGCTGCCACGGCACCAGCACAAATATCACTATGACCTCCCAAATATTTGGTAGCACTGTGTATCATGATATCTATTCCGAAATCTATAGGCGTTTGATTGATAGGTGATGCAAAAGTATTGTCTATCATCGAAACCAAATTATTAGCCTTTGCAATTCTTGAAATCATTTCTAAATCGGTGATTTTCATCAAAGGATTGGAAGGTGTTTCCACATAAATAACTTTGGTATTATCCTTAATTTTTGAAGTAAAATCTTCTTCGGAAAAACCCTCGGTAAAATCGAATTCAATTCCGAATTTAGGAAATTCTTCCACCATAAAATTATAAGCACCTCCGTAAATTGTTTTTTGAACCAATACGTGATCGCCTTTACTTAAAAACGCTAACAAGCTGGTACTTACTGCTGCCATTCCGCTTCCCAAAATCAAACCCGCTTCTGTTTTTTCTAAAGCGGCAATCTTTTTACACAAAGCTTCTTGGTTGGGCGTGTTCATATATCTTGGATATCGCAACACTACAACGTCTTCGTAGGCATACGAATTACTCATAAACAAAGGCGAAATCGCTCCTTTAAATTGCTTGTCTTCTACTTCGCCAATATGAACACATACAGTGTTTATCCCTAAATTTTTGTTTTTCATTTTAAAACATATTTTATAGAAACACAAGATACAATTTCCTTTCAATATTTTATCTTTACCAAATGAAAACACTTCTCATCAACATAAAAGAACTGCTTCAAGTTCGTGAAACTGCTCCCAATAAAGTTAGTGGAGCTGAAATGAAAGAACTTCCAACCCTGAAAAATGCTTGGTTGTTACTTGAAAAGGATATTATTAAAGACTTCGGCACCATGGATTCTTTACTTGCTACGGAAGCAGATAAAACCATCGATTGTACCGGAAAGATAGTGTTACCAACTTGGTGCGATTCACATACGCATATCGTCTATGCTGGCAACAGAGAACAGGAATTTGTGGATAGAATCAACGGATTGTCCTACCAAGAAATTGCTGATAATGGCGGTGGAATTTTAAACAGTGCCAAAAAACTTCAGCAGACTTCGGAAGAAGATTTATTTACACAATCGGCTGTTCGTTTAATTGAAGTTATGAAATTAGGAACTGGAGCCATTGAAATAAAATCGGGTTACGGACTCACCACCGAAGCGGAAATAAAAATGTTGCGAGTTGCTAAAAGATTAGGTGAAACATTTCCTGTAAAAGTAAAAACTACATTTTTGGGAGCACACGCTGTTCCTTCAGAATTTAAAGACAACAAACAGGGATATTTAGACCATATTTGTACCGAAATGCTTCCGAAAATTGTAGAAGAAAACTTAGCAGATTATGTAGATATTTTCTGTGAAAAAGGATATTTTTCAGTAGCAGACACGCATCAATTACTTTCCGAAGCCAAAAAATATGGACTAATTCCAAAAACACACGTCAATCAGTTTAACGCTATCGGTGGTGTAAAAGTAAGTGTAGATTATCAAGCTTTAAGTGTAGATCATTTAGAAGTAATTACCGATGAAGATATTTCAGTTTTAAAAAATTCTGAAACGATGCCCGTGGCACTTCCCTCCTGCTCTTATTTTTTAAGTATTCCATATACTCCTGGAAGAAAAATCATTGATGCTGGACTTCCATTAGCATTAGCAACCGACTATAATCCGGGTTCCACACCCAGCGGAAATATGAATTTTGTAGTAGCCACCGCCTGTATAAAAATGAAACTCACTCCCGAAGAAGCCATTAATGCCGCAACCATTAACGGTGCTTACGCAATGGGGATTTCAGAAACCCACGGAAGTATTACCAAAGGAAAATCTGCCAGTGTCATTATTACTAAAGAAATTCCTTCGTATGGTTATTTACCGTATTCTTTTGGTAGTAATTTGATTGATGTTGTTATTGTTTGTGGGGAGATGGTTTAGAGACAACCCTTCGGCTACTTTTTATCACACACCCTTCGGCTCCGCTCAGGGTGCAAGTATAATTAAACATCTTAACCTGGTCACTGAGCGGAGCCGAAGTAATACTTAAACATAACAAAAAGCTTAATCAGTACTCGGTCACTGAGCGGAGCCGAAGTGACTGCTAATTATTTTACTATATTTACTTATCAAACTCCTCTTTTTAATCAATATTTATGAAAGGATTCATGTATATCTTAAAATGCTTTAACGATTTGTACTATACAGGAAGTACAATTAATTTAGAAAAAAGAGTTGTGCAACACAATGCAGGTGAAGGATCTAATTTCACTAAAAAACACCTCCCAGTTAAGTTAGTCTATTTTGAAGAATTTCAAAGAATAGACGAAGCTTTTTACCGTGAAAAACAAATACAAGGTTGGAGTAGAAAAAAGAAAGAAGCATTAATAAATGGTGAATCAAATTTACTTCATACTCTTTCTGAATGTAAAAACGAAAGTCACTTTAAAAACAAATAAGCATTACATACTATTCTGCTCCAATTAACGACACATACCCTTCGGCTCCGCTCAAGGTACAAGTAAAACTGAACGTCTTAACTCGGTCGTAGAGTACACAACCTTTCAAAAAAAGGTTATATTTTCTTCAAAGGTTAAATCTATATCTGGTCACTGAGCGAAGCCGAAGTGACCAATACAAAAATTAATTTTCCAATTAAATTCCAAATTCTAATCTCTTTAACCTAATTTTGAAATTCAAAATAAAAAACAATGAAAAAACAACTTATAGAATGCGTACCAAATATTAGTGAAGGTCGCGACTCAAAAATTATAGAGACTGTTTCTCAAATTGTCGAAACTGTTGACGGTGTAAAACTATTAGATGTCGATCCTGGAAAAGCAACCAATCGTACGGTTATTACCTTTGTTGGAGAACCAGAACCAGTGATTGAAGCTGCTTTTAGATTGATAAAAAAGGCTGCTGAACTTATCGATATGAGTAAACATACTGGAGAACATCCTCGTTTTGGAGCTACAGATGTTTGTCCTTTGGTTCCTATTTCAGGAATTACTTTAGAAGAAACTGCCAAATACGCTCATAAATTAGGAGAGCGTGTTGGAAAAGAACTTGGTATTCCAGGATATTTCTATGAAACCGCAGCCAAAGAAGAAAAACGTAAAAACCTCGCCAACTGCCGAAGTGGAGAATATGAAGGATTGGCAAATAAGCTTTCAAATCCAGAATGGAAACCAGATTTTGGTCCTTCGGAATATAACGAAAATGTTGCCAAAACAGGAGTAACTGCAATTTCTGCTCGTGACTTTTTAATCGCATATAATGTAAATTTAAATACTACTTCAACCAGAAGAGCCAATGCTATCGCTTTTGATATTCGGGAAGCAGGAAGAGTAAAACGGGAAGGAAATCCAATTACAGGTAAAAAAGTAATGGACGAAAATGGAGAGCCTGTTCGAATTCCTGGAAAACTAAAAGCCGTAAAAGGGATTGGTTGGTATATTGATGAATACGGAATTGCACAAATCTCTTACAATCTTACCAACATCACCATCACTTCAATGCACGAAGCTTTTGACGAAAGTTGTAAAGCAGCTTTGGAACGTGGAATTCGAGTAACAGGATCTGAGATTATTGGATTGATTCCCTTACAAGCGATGTTAGATGCAGCAGATTTTTATCTGATTAAGCAAGAACGTTCTTTAGGAATTGCTGAAAGTGAAAAAATTAAAATTGCAGTAAAGTCATTAGGTCTAGATGATTTAAAACCTTTTCACCCTGAAGAAAAAATCGTCGAATATATGTTAGAAAACGATGAGAAGAAACTAGTCGATTTCAAACTAGATGACTTTGCCGATGAAACCGCAGGAGAATCTATGGCACCAGGAGGTGGATCGATTTCTGCTTATGTGGGAGCTTTGGGCGTTTCTTTAGGAACGATGGTTGCCAATCTTTCTGCACATAAAGCCGGTTGGGATGATCGTTGGGAATTCTTTTCAGAATGGGCAGTAAAAGGACAAGCTTACAAAGAAAAATTATTGTTTTTGGTAGATGAAGACACCAATGCTTTTAATAAAATTATCGACGGATTTAGAATGCCAAAAGATTCTGATGAAGAAAAAGAAGTAAGAAAACAAGCCATTGAAGAAGCTACTATTTACGCTACCGAAATCCCTTTTCAGGTGATGGAAACCTCTTTCAATTCTATGGAAGTTATGCAAGCAATGATTAAAGACGGATTGCAAAATTCGCTGTCTGATGGTGGTGTTGGAATTCTTTGTGCAAAAGCAGCAGTTTTAGGTGCTTATTTTAATGTAAAAATTAATGCAAAGGATATAAAAGACCGAACTTTTACAGAAGGTATTTTAACTAGGGCTGAAAATATTTACCAACAAACGTTGAAAATTGAAACGGATACTATTGAATATATTAATAGTAAGATGTAGGCTAATCCGTACCCTTCGGTATGATTTTCTATGGGAAATCACTCAGGGTACTTTACTCAAAGGCAAACAATAACCTTAATGTAAGGTCACTGAGTGCTTCGAGTGAGCAAGAAGTGTATCGAAGTGACCAAAACTAAAAAATGCCAATTAAAATATCACCATACCAAGAAAAATACGCCCCAGCATTCTACGATCTCAATATAGAATGGTTGGAAGCTTTTTTCTATGTGGAGGATTTTGACAGGGAGGTTTTAGGAAATCCAAATAAGTACATTATCAAAACGGGCGGACATATTTTCTTTGCTTTAGATAATGGAGTCGTGGTTGGGACTGTAGCCTTAATGCCAATTTCAAAAACTTTTTTTGAACTTACTAAAATGGCAGTAGCTCCCAACCAAAGAGGAAAGAAAATAGGACAACAATTAATGCAACATTGTATTGATTTTTCAAAAGAAAACAACCTTGATAAACTTATTATTTATTCCAGTAGAAAACTTGAAAATGCCATCTATATCTATCGTAAATATGGATTTATAGAAATTCCTGTAGAAGTCGATTGTCATTATAAACGCTGTGATATTAAATTGGTATTACTCATTCCTACGAATCCCAATAATTATCGAAAATAAATCTCATCAAACCAGTAATAATTACAATGAAAAAATTATTAATAGCTTCCATTTCAATCAATATCATTGTAGTCTGTGCAGTTATTTTTGTTGTAATAAAAGGAAACAGCTAAAAATGTTGTAAAAGACTATATTGCTAATCATTACTAGCAAAAATCAAATATGTTTGAAGAGATGGAAAATAACAATAACCTCATCGTATTTCTTGGAGATAGTATTATTGAAAGTGCTAATTGGGATGAATTATTCAACAATCCAAACATTGTTAATCGCTGTATTAGCGGAGACAAAACAGAAGGTGTTTTAACCCGCACTATTCATCGTGCGGATAAATCAAGAAAAGCATGAGTTCATTTTTTTCACTACTGACATAATAAAATAACAGGCACCTATTTTAGCCTTATTTTCTAAAATTCCGAATGAATAATGTCCTTTTTCAAGTAAAAAACACGTTATTTTAATAACAAGACGTACCTATCCCAAGGTTGTTGGCTTTAGAAAATCAACAACCGCTATTGTGTGATAATCTCTCGGAATAAATCCTTATAAACAAAAGCCTTTGATAGCTGGTAGTAGATACATTTTTTTGTGATTTTTATTGTTGTTCCAAACTTTAATAAATAAGTTCTTATGGAGCTTATTTGCCATTTTTTAGCAGTTTCAAAAGAGGTTTTCTTAATCTTTTGTTTGATTAACAAAAACATCTCATAAGCAAGACTACTGATAAAAAGACGAAAGAAGTTAGCCCAATATCCGTAATTGGAAAGCCTGTCTGAGAAGCACATATTTTTTACTTCTTTAATTCTGTTTTCACTTGCCTCACCTCTGAGTACATAAAACCCGAAATAGAGTTCTCTCGCTTCTTGTTGCTTTATGTTGCTGATAAAATGCCTCACATTCATTCCTAGTCCAGTACTTTCTACTTTCGAATAACACTGTTGTTCTTTGTGCCAACTTTTTGCTTTGTAGGTAAAATTAATAAAATGTTGATGCTTTTCCTTTTGTTTTAAGTATAGATGCTTTACTGCTTTTTCTGCTCGTGAGACTTTCTTTTTCGACACAGCATTACTTGCTTGACCTATAATGAACAATAAATTATACTGATCTACCAACTCATAAAATGGAGCACAACTAAAACCACTATCTGTACGTATTCAATTTCCATCTCAGGATAAGTTGCTCTAATCTTAATGCGTCTTAAAATCGAGACATACCATTTATTAGAATGACTATTTCCTGGACGAAGAACAGGAAGAATTATTTGACCAGTCTCGCCATCATAAAAAAGCAATTCGTTCAACATAAACTGTCCAGAATAACCATTAAACATAGACATTTGTTGATTACCATGTGTAGGATCATCCGTTGCATCAACATCAATAACAATACTTTTTCTGCCAGCTAAGCTAGATACATAATGGGCAACCCATGCATTACTAAGTTCGAAGATCGCTCGCTTGTCCAAACTATTTTCAAATCTCGATATGGTGGGCTGAGAAGCTAAATCTGTTTGAAGAACATCTTTAAATAATGGATCGTGTTTCAAATGTGTAACATCATTAGCATCTTGATAACCAAGTATCATCATAAAAACACGTTGCTTCAACTGTACTTCTCGGCTGAATGTAATTAGTTTTTGATTCCGTAAATCGGGTAAAAGATTCCCAAATTTCTTTATCAACTTATGCTCTCGCTCTATTTTTTCTAAAAGTATCAGTAAGCCATCAGAGCTGATTTCTGATGCAGAAAAATCAACAGAAACTTCTTTGTTTCCTTTATAAAATAAGATATCTTTATTGCTCAAAATTCGGTGGTTTTTTAAAGGGTTGCTTTTCTTTGTTTACACAATAAAGCTAACACTTTCCGCCCTTTTTACCTACCGTTAGTATGAATTTTTAGGGTTAATTCCTTTAACAGGAAAAATGGCTGAAATATTTAACTTACCTCAAAAAACAGGATCCTTAGTTCAGAAAGTAGTAATGTCTTCACCTTTAGGAATTATTGGAGTTCGTGGTGGTACCATTGAAATGGAAATTGGCGGACAAAATATTTGGGCTGGAGGTGATATTATACTTCCTTTAACGGAATTAAGATCGAAGAATCTGACGAAATATTATTACAAATTGCCAATAATATGGATAACAGATCTCCAAATGATCCTGTTTAAGTTACTGTTTTAAGAGCTGGAAAAATCAAAATCTTAGGAAGAACGAAATAAATAGCACACTTTATTATTAACTTAATAATTAAATAACTATTCAAGTTTTTTATAAAAATTATTGAATAGTTATTTTTTTATAGTACTTTTGTCAACCAAATGGTTAAACTATTTAGTTGAAATGGCAAAAACAAAAGATTCAAATACAGAAGGTAACATACTAGCCTCTGCAGAAAACATATTCCAGTCAAAAGGAATGGATGGTGCACGTATGCAAGAGATAGCAGATAAAGCAGGAATTAATAAAGCAATGCTTCATTATTATTATCGCAGTAAGCAATTGCTTTTTGAAGCGGTATTTAATAAAGCTTTTTCCTTATTGGCTCCTCAATTAAATGTTATTTTAAATGATGATTCTACCATTGAAGATAAGATTAAAAACTTCACTTCAAGTTATATTTCATTTATAATGAAGCATCCTTACTTACCAAGTTTTATTCTTCAGGAATTAAATAGAAATCCAAAATTTGCAAAAAAACTCCAAGAAAATCAAAACTTTCCGAATTTAGAAAAGTTTAAAAATCAGGTGAATTTAGAAATTGAAAAAGGAATTTTAAAACCCATTAAAGGGGAACAATTGTTTATTAATGTTTTGGCTTTAAGTATTTTTCCTTTTGTTGCATCACCTTTAATAAAAATTTTCTTGAAATCTTCAGAGAAAGAATATAAACAATTAATGAAAGATCGAAAAACCGACGTTTCCGATTTCATTATTAAATCCATAAAAGCATAGTTATGAAAAAAGGAATTCTATACTTAATTTTTTTAACTACCTCCCTACTTTGGTCACAACAGCAAATTAGCTTAACTGATTGCTATAATTTGGTAGATATAAATTATCCATTAGCCAAACAATCTTCTTTATTAGAAGAGAGAAATACTTTAGAATTAGAGGTAATTGACAAAGAAAAACTTCCTCAACTAGACTTCAACGCACAGGCTACTTATCAATCGGATGTGATTAATATTCCCATTCCAAATTCAGGTATTGAACCTCCAAATAACGACCAATATCGTGCGACTTTATCGGTGAATCAATTAATTTATGCAGGTGGAGCCATTAATGCTAATTACAAATTAAAGCAGGCTTCATTAAACACCCAGCAAAAACAGGTAGAGGTTAATTTGTACCAATTAAAAAAACAAGTGAATCAAATTTATTTCTCTATTCTTTTAGTTCAAGAAAAAAACGGGTTATTAAATAGTAAAAATGAAATGCTTCAAGCCAAGTTAAAGGAAGTAAAATCAGGTATTACAAACGGAATGGTCATTCCAACATCCGATAAAATTATTGAAGCAGAATTATTAAAAATCGAACAGCAATTTTCTGAAATTAATCAAACTAAAAAATCACTCATCAATACTTTATCTTTATTAATTTCTGAAGATATTTCTGAATTAACTACTTTTCAAAATCCCGAAATTTCAGTTCAGTTAAACTCAACGATCAACAGACCCGAATTGGAATTATTTCAGCTTAAAAAAGACGAAGTAACTTCTTCTGAAGAATTGATTTCTAAAAATAATTATCCTAAATTATTTGGCTTTGCTACGGGAGGTTATGGTAATCCAGGGTTGGACCCATTAGACAATTCATTTCAAGCATTCTATACCGTGGGCGTAAAATTAAACTGGAGTGTTTTTGATTGGAATAGTACCAAAAAACAAAAACAAGCTATTTCAATTAACAAAGATATCATCGATATAGAAGAGGAAACTTTTTCATTAAACACTCGAATTGAATTGAATCAATTAGAGAATGATATTCAGAAATATTCAGATTTTATTGAAACCGATTCTAAAATTATTGCTTTAAGAAATGAAGTGCTGAAATCGGCAGCCTCGCAATTAAAAAATGGTGTCATCACTTCGTCTGCATACATTACCGAACTTACAAATTTGTATGAAGATAAAAACAACAAAACTACACACCAAATACAATTACAGCTTATAAAAGCTAATTATAACATTACAAAAGGAATTTAATATGAAAAATTATAAATTAATAGCTGCAACCTTACTTTTATCAACCTTGTTTTCTTGTAAAAATGGCGATAAAAAAGCAGATGGTTACGGAAATTTTGAAGCTACCGAAATCACAGTTTCAGCAGAAAATAACGGGAAGATTGTGCAATTTAATATTTCTGAAGGGCAAGAACTTAAAAAAGAAGCTTTTATTGGTTATATCGATACCATTCCGTTGGCATTAAACCGTGAGCAACTTTTGGTGTCTAAACAAGTAGTGGCTTCAAAATCTAAAGGTGTGTTATCTCAAATCACCGTATTAAAATCAAGGTTAAAAACAGCTAACGTCAATAAAGTTAGGGCTCAGAATCTGATTAAAGACAATGCAGGAACTCAAAAACAATTGGACGATGTTAACGGAGATATTGATGTGCTTAAACAACAAATTAGAAGTATCGAAATTCAAAATGCACCAGTGGTAAATGAATTAAAAAGTATCGATGTTCAATTGCTTCAAATTGAAGATAAAATTACAAAAAGTAAAATTATCAACCCTGTAAACGGAACCGTTTTAGTAAAATATGCAGAGCCTGATGAAATTACAGTTTTTGGAAAACCTTTATATAAAATAGCCGATTTATCTACGATGCAATTACGTGTGTATGTAAGCGAACCACAACTTCCAAATATTAGAATAGGACAAGAGGTTACCGTTAAAATTGATTCGGGTGACGATATGAAATCCTATACCGGAAAAATAAGTTGGATCGCTTCGGAAGCGGAATTTACACCTAAAATCATTCAAACAAAAGAAGAACGGGTAGCTTTGGTATATGCAGTAAAAATAGATGTGAAAAACGACGGAAGCTTAAAAATTGGAATGCCTGCAGAGATGTGGATTAATGTTAAGTAGATAGTAATTAAAAATAATAAAATATTATGAAAATGAATTTAAAAAAAATACATCAGGAAGATAAGGATATTCAAACAAAGCTTCTTCGTACAGTTGAAGAAGGTAAAGTTGTTTCATTACAAATTAAAAAAGGTAAAGTTTTAGAAGAACACGTAAGTAAAACGCCAGCAATTCTTATCTGCATAAGTGGAAAAGCACTTTACGAAGAAGAATCAAGAGAAATTAAATTAAAAAAAGGTTCTTACGTAATGATTGAGCCAAATATTAAACACAAAGTTACTGCAATAAAAAAAAGTAACTTTATTCTAATCAAATAAATAAAATTAAAATGTACAAAAAATTATTAGTAAGCATTAGCATTCTTTCTTTACTTGCAAGTTGTAATCAGTCTAATAAAGAGAAGAAAACAGATGCATACCAAGATTCCGGAAAGGCGGTTATTGCTCAAACTGAAGCAATTCAAACAAAAGATGGATATGCATTAATGAAAGAGAATTGTTATGTATGTCATAATCCGGAAGCAGTTTCACATGATACTATTATTGCACCTCCTTTTAAGGCTGTAAAAATGCATTATATGAATAGTTACGACGCTAAAGAAAGTTTTGTAACTGCTATGGTGAATTGGGTTCAAAACCCTTCCGAAGAAAAGGCATTAATGAAAGGTGCGGTAACTAAATTTAAAGTAATGCCTCCACTCCCATTGGAAACTTCAGAAATTGAAAAAATTGCTACTTACATCTACGATAATGATGTAGAAGAACCTATTTGGATGAAAGAACATATGAAAGAAATGAAAGGAAAAGGAATGATGAATGGCAACGGAATGGGAAAAGGCAAAGGAAACAATAAAGGAATGAAAAAAGTTAATCAATTAAAATAATAACATGAAAAAAATTAGTAAATTAATCACGATTGTAGCAATCACATTATCTATCACCTCTTGTGGAAATACTTCTGAAAAGAAAGAAAGTAAAAAGGAAACAATTGAAGAAACAAAAGTTGTTGATAAAACGGAAGCAGAACAACATGATAGCGACGAAGAACTAACTCTAAACGATGGTAAACGTTGGGAAGCAAACCCAGAAACAACCCAAGGTGTTAAACAACTACAAATGCAATTACAAGGTTTTTCAGATAAAGAATCTGTAGAGGCTTATGCAACTTTAACAAAAGAACTGGAAGAAACTTTTGCCGAAATATTCGCAAAATGTACGATGAAAGGAGAAGCTCACAATCAGCTTCACAATTTTCTAAAACCTATGTTAGATCTTTTTGATGGTATGAAGTCGGGAGATCTAAACAACTGTAAAAAAAGTTATGATATTTTAAACAAACATTTAACTCTTTATAAAGAGTATTTTATTTAAGATGTCGAACACAAAAAAAATACATTATTTAACCACTATTGCCGCATTTATAGCATTATTTATTGGTGCAATGTCAGTATTTGCAGGTACAAAAGTATTGCTGGGCATAGATACAAAAACCTACACTACTTTAATTTGGTTGCTTGCTTATAATGTGTTTTTTGGAGTTATTTCAATAGGTGTTGCTTTTCTAATTTTAAAGAATAAACTGCTAGCGAAACTTGCAACTTATTTTGTTTTAGCAAGCCATTTTGTAGTTTTTCTATATCTGAAATTTGTTAGTGAAATTGTTGCTTCAGAAAGTATCAAAGCAATGTTATTTAGAATTTCAATTTGGATCATCATTGTGGTTTTATCAATTATAATTCCGAATTATTTAATTAAAAAAATAAACTGATTTGAGTATTTCCGTACAACATATAAGTAAATCGTTTAAAGATGTAGCTGCCTTAAAAGACATTTCTTTTGAAGTAAAGGAGGGAGAACTATTCGGACTTATTGGTCCAGATGGTGCAGGAAAAACTACCCTATTCAGAGTATTAACCACACTCCTATTTGCTGATAAAGGTGTTGCAACTGTTGCTAATTACGATGTGGTGGAAGATTATAAAGCTATTCGTCATTCAGTGGGCTATATGCCAGGGAAATTTTCTTTGTATCAAGATTTAACAGTAGAAGAAAATCTTACTTTTTTCGCAACTATTTTTGGTACTACCATAGAAGAAAATTACGATTTAATTAAAGAAATTTATGTTCAGATAGAACCTTTTAAAAACCGTAGAGCAGGAGATTTATCTGGAGGAATGAAACAGAAATTAGCTTTGAGTTGTGCCTTGATACATAAACCTAAAGTATTATTTTTAGATGAACCAACCACGGGTGTAGATCCTGTTTCAAGAAAGGAATTTTGGGAAATGTTAAAACGACTTCAGAAAAAAGGAATTACCATTTTGGTTTCCACTCCTTATATGGACGAAGCTGCACTTTGCGACCGAATTGCATTGATACAAGATGGTGAAATTTTAGAAATAGACACTCCAAAATCCATTGTCAATAAATTTCCGAAAGTTCTTTACAATGTAAAAGCAGCAAATATGTATCAATTAATCAGAAGTTTAAAAGAATACCAACATCAATACAGTGTGTATCCTTTTGGAGAATTTGTTCATTATACAGATCAACGAAACGATTTTAATCCTGAAGTATTAATTAATTATTTAAAAGAAAAGAATTTAAAAGAAATAACAATTACTGAAACATCTCCAACTATTGAAGATGTTTTTATGGAATTGGCGAGGTAATATTTAACTAACTCTTTTAGGATTCAAAACCTCAGAAGAGTTAAAAAAGAGATTCCTGCCTTCGCAGGAAATTTATGAAAAAAGAAAACGTAATAGAAGCAACCAACCTTACCAAAACATTTGGTGATTTTACCGCAGTGGATGCCATTACCTTTGAGGTGAAAAAAGGAGAGATTTTCGGATTTCTGGGTGCGAATGGAGCTGGAAAGACTACGGCAATGAAAATGCTGATTGGTATTTCAATTCCTTCAGATGGGAAAGCGACTGTTGCAGGTTTCGATGTTTCTTCACATCCTGAAGATATTAAGAAAAATATTGGCTACATGAGCCAGAAGTTTGCTTTATACGATGATTTAACCGTAAGAGAAAACATTACTTTTTTTGGTGGAATTTATGGTTTGAAACGTTCACAGATTAAAATTAAATCGGAAGAATTAATAACAAATTTAGGTTTACAAGAAGTGGAAAACGACTTGGTGGGTTCACTCCCATTGGGCTGGAAACAAAAAATAGCTTTTTCGGTGGCTCTGTTACACAATCCAAAGATCATTTTTTTAGATGAACCTACAGGCGGAGTAGATCCAATAACTAGAAGACAATTCTGGGAAATGATTTATCAAACCGCCCACGAAGGAACTACCGTTTTTGTAACCACACATTATATGGATGAAGCAGAATATTGCGATCGGGTTTCTATAATGGTAAACGGGAAAATTGAAGCATTGGATACACCCAAAAAATTAAAAGAACAGTTTGAAGTAGATAACATGAACGATGTGTTTTTGAAATTGGCTAGAGGGTAAAAAGATGGAAGACAGGAAGACCGAAGATAGCTAGAATTTGTGTTCTAATAAAGAAAAGGGAGTAAAGAAAAAAGAAGAGAGAATGATGGAAGATTGAATAATCTGTGATAAATCTGTATAATCAGTGTTATCTGTGTTCTATAAAATATAAAGAGATTAGTAAAAAATAGTGTTTAAAAAAGATTCCTGCCTTCGCAAGAAATGATATGAAAAGATTTATAGGTTTTATAAGAAAAGAGTTTTACCACATCTTCCGAGATAAGCGTTCCTTGTTTATTTTGTTTGGGATGCCTATTGCTCAGATTATGCTTTTCGGATTTGCAATTACCAACGAAATTAATAATGTGGACATTGCTATTTTCGATAAGTCAAAGGATGCAACTACCCAAGAAATCATCAATAAAATTACAGCTTCCAAATACTTCAGTAATAAACAACTCATTCAAAATGAAAAAGAAATAGAAGCAGTTTTCAAAAAAGGGAAAGTAAAAGCAGTATTGGTTTTTGAAAAAGATTTTAGTAAAAAACTAGTAAAAGAAAACAAAGCCACCATTCAGATTATCACCGATGCTACCGATCCAAATACTGCAAATACGATTAGTAATTACACCAATTCAATTTTAAAAAAATACCAACAAGAGATTAATAAAGACATCAAAATTGCCTATCAAATAATTCCTGAAACTCGAATGGTTTACAATCCGGAATTAAAAAGTGTTTTTATGTTTGTTCCTGGTGTGATGACGATAATTTTAATGTTGGTTTCGGCGATGATGACTTCCATTTCTATCACCAGAGAAAAGGAGTTAGGAACGATGGAAATCCTTTTGGTTTCGCCAATTAAACCCGCACAAGTGATTATAGGTAAGGTATTCCCGTATATATTCTTATCGGTTATAAACGCTATTGTAATTATACTATTAAGCATATTTGTTTTTAAAATGCCCGTACAAGGAAGTTTCTTTTTACTAGGGTTTGAAAGTGTTTTATTTATCGTAAACGCTCTTTCTTTAGGAATTTTAATTTCCACCATTTCAGAAACACAACAAACCGCCATGATGATTTCCTTAATGGGATTAATGCTTCCGGTGATTTTATTATCTGGATTTATATTCCCGATTTCGAGTATGCCTTTTCCGCTGCAAGTGATAAGTAATATCATTCCTGCAAAATGGTTTATTATTATTTTAAAAGGAATTATGTTGAAAGGAGTTGGTATTTCATTTATATGGAAAGAAACATTGATATTAATAGGAATGACCCTGTTTTTCATGGGATTAAGTATTAAAAAATATAAAATTAGGTTAGAGTAAATGAATGATTTAATGTTTGAATGATATAATGAAATTGACATAATCAAATCATTCATTCATTCATTCATTCATTCATTAAAAAATTAAATAATTAATAAATTGAAAACAATAATATTCATCATACAAAAGGAATTCAAGCAAATCTTTAGAAATAAAGGAATGCTTCCTATCATCTTTGTTTTGCCCTTACTACAATTGGTAATCCTCTCGAATGCAGCAACTTTTGAAGTTAAAAACATTAAATTCTCTTATTTGGATAATGACCGGACTTCCTTTTCAAGAGCTTTAATAGATAAATTTGATGCTTCCGAATACTTCAATGTTTTAGCTCATTTTACTTCAGAAAAAGAAGCCAGTTCAGCCATGTTAAAAGGTGAAGTTGATGTGATTTTAGAAATTCCACAGTATTTTGAAAGAGATTTATTAAAAGAAAAAAAAACCACCCTTTCCGTTACAATAAACGCAATTGATGGTGCAGCAGCGGGAGTTGAAAATGTGTATATCAATCAGATTGTGCAGGGTTTTAATAAAAATGCTACTTCAGAATTGGCGATGATTAATGGAGTGGTTGCCATTCCGAAAACCATAGATAGCATCCCTTCGTTTTGGTATAATGAAACTTTAAATTACAAAACCTATATGGTTCCTGGTATATTGGTTTTATTGGTGACGATGATTACTTTGTTCTTATCTGGAATGAACATTGTGCGGGAAAAAGAAATAGGAACCTTAGAGCAAATTAATGTAACTCCTATTAAAAAGTACCAGTTTATTATTGGAAAATTATTTCCTTTTTGGGTAATTGGTTTTGGGCTATTAACTATTGGTTTAATTTTAGGAAAAGTAATTTTTGATGTTCCTATGCTAGGAAGTATTCTACTAATTTACTTTTATACAGGAATTTTCCTGTTGGTTATTTTAGGAATGGGGTTCTTTATTTCCAACTTTACAGATACCCAACAACAGGCTATGTTTATCGCTTGGTTTTTTGTAGTGATTTTTATCTTGATGAGTGGACTTTTCACTCCTATTGAAAGTATGCCAATCTGGGCACAAAAATTAACTGAGTTGAATCCAATTAAATATTTTGTAGAAGTAATGCGAATGGTAATGCTTAAAGGATCTTCCTTACAAGACATTCTTCCTCAGTTATTAAAAACGACAGCTTATGCAATTGTTATGAATGGTTTGGCGGTTTGGAGCTATCGTAAGACTAGTTAAAAATTTTAAATAAAATTAAAAAAGCCCATTCAAAATGAATGGGCTTAAATATTATAAAAATTTGTTAGATTATTTTACAATTACTCTTCCAGTTTTAAAAGTAGTTGTGTTTTTACCTCCAACTCGAATTAAATACACTCCACTTTCAACATTAGAAAGGTCTATATTCATTCTATAACTTCCTCCGTTATTTTCAACTAATTTAACTCCTAATTGTTGTCCAAGCATATTGTAAATAGCCATATAAACAGTACCATCAAATTCACTATTAAAAATTACTTCAAAATTATTATTATCTATAGAAGTAATAATTAAATTGGAATTATTAATCACAAAATCATTAACTCCCAACACTCCTATATTAGCTGTATAATCTTCTGTTTCACCAAATGTTGTCTCTTCGCAAGCATCTGCTGGAACAGGTGCGTTCCAGTTAGTTTTTGCTCGCATTATATGTTCCCCTATTGTTGCGTTTGCTGGTATTACCAAATCGAAAGTTTCAGTATAACTTCCAGCACCTTGACCAGATGCTATAATGTAATCATTTACTACTAGCTCATTAGTAGTAAAAGTAAAGTCATCATTAAAATCTATCCAAACATTTACGTGTTGGTTACCCCACCCAGTAGTAACTGTTAAGCTATTTGTTGAACCTGGTGCTAAATTTGCAATTAAGTTGGAAAAATCACCATACCCTTCACAGCCTGAGGGATTATTAATCTCTGCAATACTAAATAATTGAAATCCATCTCCAAGTGAGCAATCTCCAGACGGTTGGCATAGCATGTTTGTTACAACAACAATTACTTCATTATTACTATTATCTTGGTCTCCGCTTAATGTTGTGGATACTGTTAGGTTATAATTTCCTAAAGTCGAAAAATCTGCTTGTTCTGTAAAACTAAATGAGACTTCTTCTTCGGAAGCAATTGGTCCTACAAAAGTTTCAACAACTGGAGATCCACCATCAATTACATATTGTAGGTCAAAATTAGACTGCGTAGAAGCACCGTAATTTTTAATTGTAACAGCTATTGTTTCCATACCTAATCCAGATCCTGAAGATGGAGCAGTAATTTCTAAAGCACCAACATCATTACTAAATAAATAAGTTACCTCTTTTATAAATGTATCGTTAGGAGAAAATTCATCACCGCTTAAATTAGTTTTAATTTCTATGGAATATGTTTGCCCTAAAGTTGATAAATCTACAGTTTGAGCAAACGTATAATTTTCAACTCCATTTGTGGCTACTGTTCCGTTAAACACTTCAGAGGCAACTAAACTACCATCAACTCTTAATTCAACTGGAATATTAGATTGAGGATCTAAACCAAAATTACGAATACTCACTGTTACTGTTTCTGCATTGGTTAAAATTCCATTATTTGGACTTGAAATACCACTAATCCCAACATCATTAGCAAATCCACCAGACAATGTAAATGAAGCTACTTGGGTTCTCCATTGGTTGGTTGCTGTAAAATATTCTGCCGTATGCCAAAAAGTAAAGTTATCTGGATCCATAGTTAAATGTGAGTAATCTCCAAACCTGTTTGAGAAAGTTTGCACTCCTACTCCATCTACAATGGTTGTTTCTACAACTGTCATCTGTCCTAACGGATCTCCATCAAAACGTCCAGTATATCTAATACCTACAGGAAGTGTAGGACTTGCAATATTAAACCCTAAACCAATATTTCCTGCGGCATCCATTGCTGCACTTCCCATAAAACGAGATAAACCATCTGCTGGTGCATACGTTCCTTCTTGAAAAACGGTCCAAGGATTTACATCATCATTACGTAATTCAATCCAACGAATTCCTGAAGTATCAGCTCCATCGATATCGTCATTAAAAGTAATTACCCAAGAATTATGAGTGCCAAAACTTCTATAATTAGCAGCAAATGAAACGATACCACCAATCATATCTATTTTTTGTCCAGTTCCAGGTTGCTCTACATCACCAGTTCCAAATGGTGCAAATACAGAATTAAAAGGATCGGTAGGGATTTCTAAGGGTGAAGATATGGTTGAGTTTCCTGGCACCACAAAATCAACATCAATTTCCCATACTTTTAAATGATCGAAAGTAACTCCTGCCCAACCATCATCTTGTAAATAAATAATGTAACCTGGTATATCTGCTGGAAAAGAAGTTCCTAATAAATTTGCAGGCTCTGGACTTAATACTGTATTTGGATTTTGCGTATTTCCTGGTAATGGAAATCCAATAATTTGAGGATTAGCACCACCTGCAATCATTACATTTTTATCGATAGCATATACCTTATTACTTCCGCCTTTATTGGCAGTTAAATAATAAGCATCTGGCCAAACCGCATAATGTGGGTAATCTGGAAAAGCGTCTAATGAAAATTGATATACATTATAAGCTCCTGTTGGATCATTAGTAACTGAAATACCAATTGCAAGTCCATTACTTACCGAGCCAAATTGACTCACAAAATAGCGATCTGCTAATTGATCATACAAAACAATAGGATCTCCTGCATTTGTGCCCATACTCAAAAAACTACCTAAAGACACTGGTCCTGCTATTACATTTCCTGTTTTGTCAAATATTTTAATTTGTGAATTTACTGCATGAACATAATGATTGGGTCCAACTGCTCCTGTAGGGTCTGGTGGTGTAGCACCTGTATTATCAAATCCTGTGAAATTTTGCTCTAGAGCATAGGTCTGAATTCCTCCAATACTACTTTGAATCTTCGTATTAATATCATTAAAAGGAAGTGCATCCCCATTTACTTTTGCATTAAAACGTGATCTGTTAGGAAAAATAGTCATCGTTTTAACATCGTCCGTACTATACTCCGCTACAACTGGAAAATCCCTTAATGGGATAGTCGTTCCTACAAATGTTCCTTGAATTATTTCTACTGGAGAAAATGATTCTTGTGCCATCATCCCACTACTAAAAAGAAGTGCAACGAATGCAAATAATATTTTTGTTTTCATAATAATTTTATTTTTGTTTAAGTTGTGTAATATACACCATTATATAATGAAGTATAAAATCAAATTAAATATTTTAAAATACTACCTTTGTATTTTAAAAACCGTGATAAAATTAAACGATGATTCACTTTTTCGGAGACCTTAAAAACACCCTTTTTACTGTCCAAACTTCCTCCCTACTTTCAGTAAATGAAATAGACAAACTACAATGGCTTTTTGGCGACCAACCTAAAATAAATGAATCCGTAATCGCGGATTTTTTTATTGGACCTCGTGCCACAATGATTACGCCTTGGAGTACCAATGCTGTTGAAATTACCCAGAATATGGGAATTGAAGGAATTATTCGTATTGAAGAATTTTATTCGGTTGCTAAAGACTTTTCAGATTTTGATCCGATGCTTTCTCAAAAATATTCGGAATTAAATCAAGATATTTTTACCATTGATATTCAGCCAGAAGCGATCATTGAAATTGAAGATATCAATGCGTATAATCAAGCAGAAGGGTTGGCATTAAACAATGAAGAAGTTGGTTATTTAGAAGATCTTTCAAAAAAGCTAAACAGAAAATTAACCGATAGTGAAGTATTTGGTTTCAGTCAAGTGAATAGCGAACATTGTCGTCATAAAATATTTAACGGTACTTTTATTATTGATGGAGAAGAAATGCCTTCTTCCCTATTCAAATTGATTAAAAAAACTTCTAAAGAAAATCCAAATACAATTGTCTCTGCCTATAAAGACAATGTTGCTTTTGTAGAAGGTCCTAAAGTGGTTCAGTTTGCTCCTAAAAGTGCCGACAAGCCTGATTTTTATCAGAATACAGATTTTGAATCTGTAATTTCTATAAAAGCCGAAACACACAATTTTCCTACTACCGTTGAACCTTTTAATGGTGCCGCTACAGGAAGTGGAGGAGAAATTAGAGACCGTTTGGCTGGCGGAAAAGGTTCACTTCCATTAGCAGGAACCGCTGTTTATATGACATCTTATTCTAGACTACCCTTCGATACTTCGACAAGCTCAGCATACCACTCCGCTCAAGGAAAGCCCTGGGAAAAAACAATGGAAGCAAGAGATTGGCTATATCAAACTCCTTTAGATATTTTAATAAAAGCGAGTAATGGCGCTTCCGACTTCGGAAATAAATTCGGACAACCACTCATCACAGGATCTGTTTTAACTTTTGAAAACGAAACCGATAATAGAAAATTGGGGTACGATAAAGTAATCATGCAAGCTGGAGGAATTGGCTACGGAAAAAGAGATCAAGCCATAAAAGGCATTCCTAAAGAAGGAGATAAAATTGTAATTCTAGGTGGTGAAAATTATAGAATCGGAATGGGTGGTGCTGCAGTTTCCTCTGCAGATACAGGAGAATTTTCAAGCGGAATTGAATTAAACGCCATTCAACGTTCCAATCCCGAAATGCAAAAACGTGCTGCCAATGCCATTCGTGGGATGGTAGAGTCTGAAGAAAACACGATTGTTTCTATTCACGATCACGGAGCTGGAGGACACTTAAATTGTTTAAGTGAATTGGTAGAAGAAACAGGTGGAAAAATAGATTTAGATCAACTTCCTGTAGGCGATCCTACCCTTTCGGCAAAAGAGATTATAGGAAACGAATCGCAAGAACGTATGGGCTTAGTGATTGGTAAAAAAGACATTGCCCAATTAGAACGAGTTGCTAAAAGAGAACGTTCGCCAATGTACGAAGTTGGTGAAGTAACAGGCGATAATAAATTTACATTTGAGAGTAAAACTACTTGTGAAAAACCAATGGATTTCGAGCTAGAAGATATGTTTGGAAGCTCTCCAAAAACAGTGATGAATGATGTTACTGTAAAACGTGAATATTCAAATCCATCGTACGAATCTTCTAAAATAAAAGAATATTTAATAGATGTACTATCTCTTGAAGCAGTAGCGTCTAAAGATTGGCTAACCAACAAAGTAGATCGTTGTGTAACTGGCAAAGTTGCCAAACAACAATGTGTAGGTCCTTTGCAATTACCTTTAAATAATTGTGGTGTAATGGCGTTAGATTATAAGGGAAAAGAAGGAGTTGCAACCTCTATTGGGCACGCTCCTATTTCGGCTTTAATCGACCCTGTTGCAGGCTCCAGAAACGCTATTGCAGAATCCTTATCCAATATTATTTGGGCACCTTTAGAAGAAGGATTAAAAAGTATTTCGCTTTCTGCCAATTGGATGTGGCCTTGTAATAATGAAGGTGAAGATGCACGTTTATATAAAGCAGTAGAAGGTGTTTCGGAATTTGCTATCGAATTAGGAATCAATGTTCCTACCGGAAAGGATTCTCTTTCAATGAAACAGAAATACAAAGATGAAGAAGTAATTGCTCCAGGAACAGTGATTATTACTGCAGCTGGACATTGTAAGGATATTAAAAAGGTGGTAGAACCTGTACTTCAGAAAAACAAAGGAAGTATTTATTATATCAACATCTCGAAAGATGATTATAAACTAGGAGGCTCTTCTTTTGCACAGACTTTAAGTGCTATTGGAAATGAAGCTCCTACCATAAAAGATGCTAATTATGTTGCGACTGTTTTTAATACGATGCAACAATTAATTTCAGACAATCAAATAGTAGCTGGGCACGATGTCGCTTCAGGTGGATTAATCACAACACTTCTTGAAATGTGCTTTGCTGACACTAATTTAGGAGCGGTTTTAAATCTTTCTGAATTAAAAGAAAACGATTTAGTGAAAATTCTTTTTTCTGAAAACAACGGAATTGTATTCCAAGCTTCAGAAGATAGTTTAGTTGAAAAAGTACTTTCAGAAAGCAATATTAACTTTATAAAAATAGGTACTGTAACTGAAGCGGAAACCCTTCAGATAAAACATAACAATCAGAATTTATCTTTTAATATTCCTGAAATGCGGGATGCTTGGTATAAAACTTCGTATTTATTAGACCAACAACAAAGTGGTGTAGCAAAAGCAACTGAGCGGTTTGAGAATTATAAAAATCAGCCTTTAAACTTTAAGTTTCCTGAGCAATTTACGGGCGCTTCTCCCGAATTACTCGGGACGCTCAGCGACCAACACACAAGACCAAAAGCAGCTATCATTCGTGAAAAAGGATCCAACTCAGAACGTGAAATGGCAAATGCTATGTATTTGGCAGGTTTTGATGTAAAAGATGTTCATATGACCGATTTAATTGAAGGTCGAGAAACGCTGGAAGACATTAAGTTTATTGCTGCGGTTGGAGGTTTTTCTAACTCAGATGTTCTTGGTTCAGCAAAAGGTTGGGCAGGTGCATTTTTATATAATGAAAAAGCAAATAAAGCCCTGAAAGATTTCTTTGCAAAAGAGGATACACTTTCATTGGGAGTTTGTAATGGCTGTCAGTTATTCATTGAACTAGGATTAATTAATCCTGAAGATGAAGAGAAGCCAAAAATGCTTCATAATGATAGTGGTAAGTTTGAATGTACCTTTACTTCGGTAGAAATTCAGGAAAATAATTCGGTGATGTTATCCTCTCTTAAAGGTAGTACTTTAGGGATTTGGGCGGCTCACGGAGAAGGAAAATTCAGTTTCCCAAAAAGTGAAGATCATTATAACATTGTTGGTAAATATGGTTACGAAGGTTTCCCTGCCAATCCTAACGGAAGTGATTTTAACACCGCGATGCTTACCGATACCACCGGAAGACATTTAGTAATGATGCCACATTTGGAGCGTTCTACTTTTCCTTGGAACTGGGCGCATTATCCAAGCGATAGAAACGATGAGGTTTCGCCTTGGTTAGAAGCTTTTGTAAATGCTCGCAAATGGTTGGAGAGCAAATAGTAAAAATGAACTACCCCGAGGCAGAGCGTCGAGGAACTCTATAGATTAAATATTTTAAATAACGTAAAGACTATCAAGTTTTGGTAGTCTTTTTTTTGTTAAAAATTATTATTCAATACAATTTCAAATAAAATATAATGGCTTAATTTATTCTACTTCAATATTTCATAGTAACTTTACACTAAATTAACGTCTGCTACGTTAACGATATAAAATATATCAATTGCTATGAAAAAATTACTACTCCTCATATTGTTTGTAACGATACAATTTACGTTTGCTCAAAATGTTCAAGAAAAATATCAAAGAGCAAAAATAAATTACACACAACCTAATGATTTAAGTAAGTTAGAGTCTCTAGGAATACCTGTAGATCACGGAACTCATAAACGCGGTTATTTTGTTATTTCAGATTTTTCGATTTCAGAAATTAAAAAGGCTAGAAACGCAGGTTATCAAGTAGATATTTTAATTGAAGATTCCAAAGAGTATTTCCTTCAACAAAACAGTTTAAACAAAGCACCAGAAAGAAACCTTACTTGTAGTGAAGAAGTTAATGATTACCAAACTCCTGCCAATTTCAACTTAGGAAGCATGGGAGGTTATTTAACCTACCAAGAAATGTTAGATGAGCTAGACCAAATGAAAGCATTGTATCCAAATTTAATAACCGCCAAAGAAAACATTAGTACCTTTTTAACCGAAGGGCAAGCCGATAACTCCACAACACCTTCTATTGGTGGCAACGGAATTAAATGGGTAAAAATTAGCGATAATCCCAATACTTCATCAGAAGGTGAGCCACAGATATTATATTCAGCCATTCATCATGCTCGTGAGCCTGCCTCCTTGTCGCAGTTAATATTTTATATGTGGTATTTGTTAGAAAACTATGATAGCAGTCCAGAAATACAAAGTATCGTAAACAACACCGAATTATATTTTGTTCCTGTTCTAAACCCTGACGGGTATTTATATAATGAAAAAACAGATCCTAATGGTGGTGGTTTTTGGAGAAAAAATCGTAAAAATGGCTACGGAGTAGATAATAACCGTAATTACGATTATTATATTAACGGAGATCCAAATGATAATGTTTGGGGAGGAGAAGGAACCTCAACAGACCCTTCCAGTGGAGTATATGCAGGAACAGGTCCTTTTTCAGAAATTGAAAATCAGGCAATGAAATGGTTTGTAGAGAACCACGATTTTGTAATGGCTTTTAATAATCATTCTTATGGTGAATTATTATTATTACCGTATGGTTATACTAGTAATGTTCCCACTCCTGAACATGATTTATTTGTTGGGGTTTCTGAAGAATTAGTATCTCAAAATGGATATAACAATATTTTATCCTCAGAATTATATCCAGCTGCTGGCGATAGTGATGATTTTATGTATGGAACCACTGGTACTCATAATAAAATATATGCTTTTACTCCAGAAATTGGATCTTCATTTTGGCCACCATCAAACCAAATAGAAAATATTTGCAAGGAAATGATGTATCTTAATATAACCGCAGCAAAAATGGTTAATAATTACGCTGCTTTAACAGATACTTCAGAAAATTTTATAGGAATAGGAACTACAAACGAATTTACTTTTAATTTAAAAAGATTAGGGGTTTCTGGAAATGGGAATTTTTCAGTAAGCATTAACCCTATCTCTTCAAATATTATTTCTGTGGGAAATCCTGTCAATTTTAATAATTTAGATCCATTAGAAGAGGTAAATAGCGAGATAACTTATACTCTAAATACAGGTATTAATTCTGGTGAATCTATTTTATTTGAAATAACTGTTACTAATGGGAGTTATGATGAGATTACTCTAATTACTAAATTTTATGGTTCTTTAATTGCTATTTTTGAAGATAACGGAGATAGCGCAACAGCTAATTTTAATAATAATGGCTGGGACACTACCAACACTACTTATGTTTCGCCACCAAGCTCAATTACAGATTCTCCAAACGGCAATTATCAAAACAATGAATATAAAACAATTACTCTCTTAAATGAAGTAGATTTATCTTCTGCTATTGGTGCAAATATTACATTTCATGCTAAATGGGATATTGAAAATAATTGGGATTATACACAGTTTGAAGTTTCTATAGACAATGGAAATACTTGGATTCCTCAATGTGGAAAATATACTAATGAAGGAAGTAGTAATAATGGACAACCTACAGGAGAACCCTTATACGACGGAACTCAAAACGATTGGGTATTGGAAGAAATTAATTTAAGTGATTATTTAGGAGAACAAATTTTGGTTCGTTTTCAATTTGAATCGGATGGGTTTCAAAGAGCTGACGGATTCTATTTTGATGATTTAAAAATTAATATATTGGATGAAACTCTTGGTGCTTCCAGTTTCTCTGAAACGGTATTTACTGTATATCCAAATCCTGTTAAAAATTTACTAAATATCAATACCAGTTCCACTAATTATTCTGTTGAAATCTATACTATACAAGGGCAATTAATTACTAAAATTAAGAATGTTTCAACAACACAAACTATCGATTTTAGTGCATATACTACTGGCATTTATTTTATGAGAATCGTTTCAGGAAGTACTTCTAGAACTTTTAAGATTGTGAAGGAGTAGTAGCAGTCTCTAATTGATAATTGTATTTAGATGAAAATTGACTCTCGCTGATTGCGCAGATGTTCGCAGATTTTTTAGTTTGTGAGGTGATTGATGAAGCACCGATACCGCTATCGCCTACTCAATTACTTTTGTTGGTGATTAATATTGATTTTGGAAGGTTCATGAGTTTGCTTCGTCGTATCCTCCTCGTAAAGACATTTGATTTTTCAACTTATATTATGTGCACGTTTTTTATTTCAAAAATCGGAAGTTTTTTCCTATTTTGCAGTCTATACAAAAACACGCCTTTATGACCGATGTAAAACGCCTCTTCGACTTTCCTTATTATCAATTAGAAAATTATGAATTAAAGGAATCGTTGGTTTCAAAAGTGGATGGAAAGTGGGAAGCTACTTCCACTAAAGAATATTTAGCCAAAGCAAATGCGATAAGTAGAGGGTTAATACGTCTTGGAGTTCAGCCCAACGATAAAGTAGCGATTATATCGTTGACCAACCGTACCGAATGGAATATTTGTGATATTGGTATTTTACAAACAGGTGCACAAGATGTACCTATTTATCCGACCATTTCTGAAGAAGATTATCTATACATTCTTAACCATAGCGAAAGTGTGTATTGTTTTGTTTCGTGTGAATTTGTATTGGAAAAAATAAATAAAATAAAAGAACAAGTACCTACTCTAAAAGGAGTGTATTGTTTTGATGAACAAGAAGATTGTGATCATTGGACGGAAGTTTTAAAACTAGGTGCTGACGAAAGTAATCAAGATGAGGTAGAGAAACGGAAAGCAGCTATTGTTGAAACCGATTTGGCTACTATTATTTATACTTCAGGAACTACAGGTCGTCCAAAAGGTGTAATGCTTTCACATAAAAATATTGTGAGTAATGCTATAAGCAGTACGTACCGTTTACCCATGCAATTAGGAAATTCTAAAGCTTTGAGTTTTTTGCCTGTATGTCATGTTTTTGAACGTATGCTCTTATATATGTACCAATATACGGGCGTTAGTATTTATTTTGCCGAATCTATTGAAACGATAAGTGCTAATTTGCAAGAAGTAAAACCGCAAATAATGACAGTGGTTCCGCGTTTATTAGAAAAAATATACGATAAAATATATGCCAAAGGCACTGACTTAACAGGAATAAAAAAGAAATTATTTTTCTGGGCAATCGATCTTGGGTTGCGTTACGAACCTTACGGTCAAAATGGTTGGTGGTATGAGAAGCAATTAGGTCTTGCTCGTAAGCTTATATTTAGCAAGTGGCAAGCAGCTTTGGGTGGTAATTTACAAGCTGTAGCTTCTGGAAGTGCTGCTTTACAACCACGTTTAGCAAGAGTTTTTAACGCTGCTGGCATCCCTGTAATGGAAGGTTATGGTTTAACTGAAACATCGCCAGTAGTTACGGTAAATGATATGCGTGATTTCCATTTTAGAATTGGAACCGTAGGGAAAGCAATTCATGATACCGAAATAAAAATTGCTGAAGACGGCGAGATATTAGTAAAAGGACCACAAGTAATGATTGGTTATTATAAAGAACCCGAACTTACCAGTGAAACTATAAAAGACGATTATTTTCATACTGGAGATATTGGCGAAGTAGATAGTGATGGCTTCTTGAAAATTACCGATCGTAAAAAAGAAATGTTTAAAACCAGTGGTGGTAAATATGTTGCTCCTCAGCTATTAGAAAATGTTATGAAGGAATCTTTCTTTATCGAACAGATTATGGTTGTTGGTGATGGCGAAAAAATGCCTGCTGCCTTTATCCAACTTAACTTCGATTTTGTAAAGGAATGGGCACATAGAAAAGAGATTGATCTAGGAAATACACCTGAAGAAATGGTAACTAACGAGCGTTTGATAAAACGTATTCAGAAAGAAGTAGATATCCATAATGAGCAATTTGGAAATTGGGAAAAGATAAAACGTTTTGAATTAACTCCAGATACTTGGAGTATTGAAGCAGGACACCTTACTCCTACTATGAAATTAAAACGTAAAATTATAAAGCAAAAATATATTGTTCTTTATAATAAGATATACGGACATTAATTTAAAAAGAATCACTGTTGTCCAATAAAAGATTAAAGACCGCTTCGCTGAAAGACAAAAGATGAAAACCCCAATAACTATCGGGATGATTTTAACTAACTGACAATCATTTTAGTGATGATTTAATGTTTTTTTTTCTAATCTTAAAATCCTTTTTTAGGGGAAGCTTACAAACAATGTAGCACTTTAAACAGAGTTAAATTATTTTAGTTGGATAACAAAAAAGTTGCATTTGTGACTTGAATTCAATAAATAATCTTAGTTTGTTTTAAATTTAATCTGATACCAAATTGAAAGCAAAGTGACCAATATAAATAGCTTTACTTTCACTTATTCAGCTTCAAAAAATAGAACCATAACTACGGCTATGCTTATATTTTTATCATTGTCTAAGTAAAACTAAATTCTATTTATTTCTCGGCAATTTTGCATCCAAATTGGTATGACTAGATTATAAGCATAAAAAAATCTCTGAACAATTAAGTTTAGAGATTTTTTCATTTAATTAATACCTTTTATTTCTTGACAATCTTTTTGATAATACTAAAATCGTTTGATACTATTTTTACGAAGTATAAACCCGTTGCTTGATTTTCAATAGAGAAATTACTTTCTAAATTACTCCCATTAATTGAAATTTCGTTAATTACTCTTCCGTTAATATCGAATATAGTTACTGTCTTAATCAATATGTTAGAGTTATTCAACAAAGTAACATCACCATTTGTAGGATTAGGATATAAAACAATAGCGCTATTATAATCAACATCGGTTGTACTCAAGCTAAATTCTACCGTAATTATAAAAGTACAAATAGTTACATTACCAGCATCATCGGTAACCGTAATTGTGATGGTTGTATCGCCTTCACCAATTTCTGTTCCTACAATTGGCTCTTGAGTAATTAAAGGTGATGCAGTACAATTATCTGTTGCAGAAACTGTAATAGTAAAATCTGGAATGGTATATAAATCTCCTTCATTAATTGTTTCAACACTATCAGCTGGACAAGTTACTTCGGGGGCAACATCATCAACAACTGTAACTATTTGAGTACAAGTATTTGTATTTCCAGCAGAATCTGTTACTGTCCAAATAACATTTGTATCTCCTAATGGAAAACTAGCAGGAGCATCGTTTGTAAGTGATTGAACCGCACAATTATCTGTTACCGTCGGATCAATTAAACTAACACCTGTTGCTGTACAACTATTTGTATCTGTGCTTATTTGTATATCTTGTTCGCAAGCAATTGTAGGTGCTAGTTGATCTGCTATAACTTCAGCTACCGTTCTGTCGCCAAGACAACCTAACACTCCAAGATTAATATCACTATTAGCTACACCATAATCTGAAGTTTCGCAAATACCAGACCAATCTGAAGCAGAATTAGTGTCTCCATTTCTTCTAAAAGAGTTATTGCAATCTATTGTTAATGCAGCACCATCACCTGTCCAATCTAAATCTGCAGCTGTGATGTTAAAACCATTAATAATTACGTTTAAACCAGCAATTTCAGCTGAAGTAAAGTTCCAAAAAACTGAATCTACCACGTTTCCGTTATCATCTATAATAATGATCCATCCTGTACCATCATTATCCCACCATATATTATTTCCCCAATATCCTGCGCCACTATCATCATTATAGTCTACCACCGAGTTTGCACCCATATTTCCAAGGGGCTGTACAATACTATTAATTGCATTAACATCTGGGTAAGGTTCTTTACTTACGGCAACACTATAACCTGTATAATCAAAAGCTTCCCCTACATTCTGTATTTCAAGACGATCTGGAGTTTCTAAGGTAATTTCTGAAATTACTAGTTGTGAAATTGGCCCTGGAGGAACTTCTTGTGCGTAAACATCTATAGAACCAGTAGGAGTAAATGTATATGATTCTCCTTCAAAAAGAAAATTACCACCTATTTGTGCATCATACCAACGAATTACATTTAGAGGATCGGCTAAAGTAGCAGTTACTGTTACTTCATCTCCAACACAAAAATCTGCAGCACCCGTTGTGGTAGGTCCAGGAGGTATTGCTAATACTTCAATAGTATCAGTTGCTGTTGAAGCTACAGAACAAGTTCCTGCTTGAACTTCATAACTAATAATATGTATTCCAACTCCTGCAACAGCAGGATTAAAAGAATAAGTAGCACCATTACCATCATCAGTAACACCTGTTCCGCTATAAACACCTCCAGAAGGTGATCCTCCACCTAATCCTGTTAATTCGGGTTCATTTTCACACACATCTACAGGTGCGATAAAAGCCGCAAGACCAGAAGGAGTATCAAATGCTTCAGTTCCATCAGAAACACTATTGGATGAACCTTGATTTGCACTTACTCCAAGACCTCTTTTGGCAAAGGCATCCCAAATAATACATTCGTTTGCGCCTCCATAAATAGCTTGATCTGCAGCTAATATTGCATCTCTTCCATCTACAAAACCTGGACTACAAGGTTGTAGTTTTAAAGCTTCGGTTACAAGTGCTAATGCTGCTATATTTCCTGCATCTAAGTTTGTGCTTCCAGAAAAATTATAAATATCACTATCAAAACCATGCTCATCGACTAATGCCCAAGTTAACTCCCAAAGCATTGTTGCCCACACAGAGCCTACTCCGTGAGGTACTGTTGAAGTTTTAATATCATCATAAGTTTGTGGGTTCACTCCCAAATCTGTACTATAAGGAAATGGTCTAATACCATTGCCTCCTAATCCTTGGTTAAACAAATAGGTTCCTACTCCTCTTGCGTCAGTACCTGTATCACCAGACTCGTAAGTCATCATTACTCCATACCAATCACTCCAACCTTCTCCCATTTGCTCTGAATTTCCTAAACACCCTGTATTTCCAGGACCTCCTGTTAATCTATTTGATATGCCATGACCATATTCGTGAATAACTACCAAGTTATCAAAACATCCATCTTGAGCTCCGCATATAAACATATTCATACTTGGGCTTGATCCATCTGGTGGCGTTCCGAATGTAGCGTTACAAAATTGATCTATTTGAGAATTTGCTTCAACCGAGTCGTTACCCAAACCGCCATTACCATAGTTGTTTACTTGAAAGTTTCCTCCTGCTTCATCCATACCATATATATATAACACATCGTGTATGATATTGTTCCAATAAAAAAGATTGGTGATTGAAGCGTCTTCATATTGATTGGCGTTGGTGTACATTTGATCAAAAGGGTATCCCGTAAAATCTAATGTTGCACCTCCATCTGGGCGATACCCGAAATTATCACCAGCATCAATTGCATCAACATTATTTCCTCTGGTATCAGTAAATTCTGCTCCTACTACACCATCGGTATCATGCCATCCAAAAGGGGAAGCTGTTGTGTTTGCAGGATTTACTGTTGCTGTTCTGCTTCCGTAATATGGGCTTTCAAGAGGCATTGCAAGTACTTCATAACAATCACTACAAACAGAAGCTTCTTCTAATATTTCATTATAATTAGGAATATCAAAAAGGTTTTTATTATAGTCTAATACTTCGTGAATACTATGGTCGTGGTCGAAAGAACAGCTTACCATCCAATTATTTTTATTTAATATTTGACCAGAATTTGCATCTACCCGAATGCTCCACCAATTCTGCTGGCTTTTTTCTTGAATTGAAATATCCCAAGCTAAAACCAATTGATTATCGTCACTAATATGATAAACTAATCTTGCAGGGATTGGACTCAATGAAATTCCTCCGTCACTTAGGAGTGTTTTTCTATTTGTTCCTTTAGCATTCTCAATCACTGAAATATTTTCTGAAACCAAATAATTTAATTGATTTGCTACAGAAGATACTGCTTGAGATGCAGAAATTGAAGGGCTAGAAATTCCAGCAGACTTTTCTACACTATTTTTCACAAACACTATACTTGAAGAAAGTGTTTTCCCATTTGATAAAACATGAATGCTTGACTCGGTACCATACACCTCTATACCATTAATGGTTTGTGTAAAGTAAGTATGGTGAATATTACTCGTGCTACTTAGATGATCTGAAGTAACTCGATACTGAACATCACTTGTTTTTAATTGATTTTGTTCTAATTGTTGTTCAAGCTGATAGACAATATTAGAATTAAAATTTTGAGCCTTTAGTTGAAATACAAAGGTACTGATTAGCCCAAAAGCCAAGCAAAAAGTTAGTTTTTTCATAGTAAAATTATTAATTGATTTATAAATGCTATTTATGAAGAGGTTATGCAAAAATAGTTTATTTAATTATGCTAAATAACTGGGCTAAATATACAATTTTTATTAAATAGGTAAGAATTGTTATTTAAAGGTTTTTTATAGAGTTATTCAACACATTACCCAATTCAATAGTTGAATTATTTAATGTTGCCTTTAAGTCATTAACTTTTTTAGTTTTATGTGTTGCTTTAAACACTATAGCTTGATAATACAAAGAACGTGGGTTGTTTGTTTTTCCTTCCACTTTTTCTTCTATTAATAAAAGTGCTTTTTCTTTATCCATATTTTTTAATAATGAATAGGCTAACAAAGCATAAGAATCTGGTGTGCTACAGTTTTTTATTTCTTCTTTTGCAAGTTGCAAGGCTTTTACAGGAGCTGTTTCTGAATAAATTTTAATCAAATTTTCACTATACATGCTTCCATATTTTTGAGCTGAAACGATTTCAATAAACCTGTTTTTAAGTTTGTTACTTTCAGATGTGTTTCCCTCAAATTCCTCAATTTCAGCTTTAAACAACAATAATTCTGGAAGCTTATTTGTGGTCAATAATGAATTTAATATTCGCTTTGCTTCCATCGATTTTTTTTCATAAGAATATAAAATCCAAGCAAGTTGCTTTTTTGCATTTATATGATCTGGTTGCAGTTGAAGTGTTTTTAAAATTAGTTGATATGCTTCCTCTACCCTTCCAGAATTGGTATATAAATTTGCTAAATGTGTATATGTCCAAATTTGCAAAATCTTACTTTTTCGGGAATCTGCAATTTTCATTGCCTCCTCTAAATTACGAATGGATGCTTTCTTATTACCTTTATAGTCCATCCATTTTGATAAACGCAATAGGTAATTATAATCGTTTGTGTTTTTTAACAAACCCAAAAGTTGAAATGCTTTCGTGTAATTTCCTAATTCTATATTTACATCAAAAAGCAAAAATTGGGTGGCCCTTTTGTTAGATTTCCCATTAATACTTTCTTCTAAAATAAATTTAGCTTCCGTATATTGTCGTTGAATGATAAGGTTTTTAGCTAACTTTCGTACATACGTATCCTTATTTTGAGCTGAAATATTTATGGCTTTTCGGTATAGGTTTTTGGCTTCTATTAAATGCTGAATGTCACCCGAAGCATTATACATTGCAGTATATGATTTTGCTAAAGGGCCTAAATCTCCAATACCGCTTGAGTCTGGTCGTAAGCGTTTTGACCAAAATTCTTTTTCAGAATTAGCATTATTAAAAGCACTATTATTGGAGTCTAATATATATATGTCATACTCTTTTGGATTGGTAATTGAAATGACTTTTTCTTCCTTTTTACAAGATGAAAAAAGAGTTAAAATTAGTAGTATATAAAAATACTTCATTTATTAAAAAATTTAAGTTCGATAAAAATACTATTATTTACTTATCCTGATTAATTTTTATTAAAATTACACCTACTTTTATATGCATTAAAAAATTCAGTATATTTAACCATTAACAGTTAAATTATATATGATGAAAAATATTACACTCACACTCACAGCTTTATTATTTTCAGTTACTTTATTACAAGCTCAAGATAATGATAAAACAAAAAATGTACAAAAAGAAACTATTACCAAAACCACAACGGTTAAAGGAGTTACTGACAAAACAACCGTAACGAAAATAGTAAAAGAAAAAGAACAAATAATTAATATAAGCGATACAGGTTCCGAAAACCAAGACATTAATTACGCAACAAAAAGAGACCAAACAATCAAACATACTTCATCAGAAATTAGAGTAAACAAAGAAAATCAAGCTGCAATTGAAGGTGAAAAGCTCAAACAAGAAGCAGAAATTAAAGCATCAAAAGAGGCGCAAAAAGCAAAATATGAAGCAGAAGGAATAGCACTAAAGAAAAAAGAAGCTGCAGATGTAAAAAGAAAAAAAGATTCTATTCATAAAAAATATCAAAAAGAAAACAATTAAACTATTCTCTGTGTAGAAATTGTTTTTTTACGAGTAGTTCTGTTTCTGACTCTACTACATCTAAATTAGGCACACAACAATCCACAGGGCAAACAGCAGCACATTGAGGTTCGTCATGAAACCCTTTACATTCCGTACACTTATCAGGAACTATATAGTACACATCATCGTCTATAGGTTCCTGATTTTTTGATGCGCTTACTTTTTTTCCGTTAGGGAGAATTACATCCCCTTTAAGTTCGGTACCTTCTTCAAAATTCCATTCTTCAGAGCATTCATAAATGGCATTATTAGGACATTCGGGTTCACAAGCACCACAATTTATACATTCGTCGGTGATAATAATTGCCATCGTATTTTCTTTTTTTAACTTTGCTGCAAATTTAATTAGATAGAAAGCTAACACCAAACAAAATATGCAATTAGAAAAAAGAATTCAAGCCTTTGTAATGCTGGGAAAATTTATGAGTCAGTTTACTACTGAAACTTATTTAAAAAAAGAAAACATTCCTAACAACGATAATTATTTTGATGAAATGGTTTCTCTCATTCAATTATCTAAATCGTATAATGGATGGTTTTCGGAAGATAATATACAGTTTGCATTTAGTAGTTGGGCAGAAGCCTTAACGGAAGAAAATTTAGGTAAATGGCTTTCAAATTATTCTATTGAAAATACAGCAAACAAAACAATAGCTTTGATTTTGGCTGGAAATATACCATTGGTAGGCTTTCACGATTTTCTTTCGGTATTAATTACTGGAAATAAAGTGTTGGCAAAACTATCTTCCAATGACAAGTTATTGCTTCCGTTTTTGTCAAAGTATTTAATTTCGGTAGCACCAGAATTTGAAAATAAAATAAAATTTACAGAAGAAAAACTAGAAAATTTCGATGCCGTAATCGCCACAGGAAGTAACAATACCGCTCGTTATTTTGACTATTACTTCGGAAAATATCCTAATATCATTCGGAAGAACAGAAATTCCGTAGCCATTTTAACAGGAAAAGAAACTCAAGAACAACTCGAAAAACTTTCTGACGATATTTTTCGATATTTTGGCTTGGGATGCCGAAATGTTTCCAAACTATACCTTCCAAAAGATTATAATTTTGATAATTTTTTCAATGGAATGTTCAAATGGAAAAAAGTAATAAACGATAACAAATACATTAATAATTACGACTATAATAAGGCAGTGTATTTAATGAGTCAATTAAATCTTTTAGACAACGAGTTTTTATTGTTAAAAGAAGACCCGAATTTCTCATCACCTGTTTCGGTAATATTCCACGAAACCTATGAAAACATTGATGATTTAAAAGAAATAATTAAGTCTGAAACGAACAATATTCAATGTGTAGTTTCAATTATTGGAATAAAAAACGAAATTGCATTTGGAGAAACCCAAAACCCACAACTCTGGGATTATGCCGATGATGTTGATACACTTGATTTTTTGTTAAAACTAACTGAATAATTTATTGATAATTTAACTTTTAAAAACGATAGATTTTACATCTTTGTATCGCGACATAAATGAATTATGAAAAAACACAATTTTAGTGCAGGACCTTGTATTTTACCACAATCGGTACTACAAAAAGCTTCAGAAGCAATACTTAATTTTAATAATTTAGATCTTTCATTAGTAGAGATTTCTCACCGATCGAAAGACTTTGTTGACGTAATGGAAAATGCGAGAAGTTTGAGTTTAGAATTACTCGGGCTTCAAAATAAAGGATATAAAGCTTTGTTTTTGCAAGGTGGAGCTAGTTTAGAATTTTTAATGGTTGCCTATAATTTATTAGAAAAAAAGGCAGCGTATTTAAATACAGGAACTTGGGCAAACAAAGCAATTAAAGAAGCTAAACTATTTGGAGAATTAATTGAAGTAGCGTCATCTAAAGACTATAACTTCAACTATATACCAAAAAATTATTCTATCCCTTCAGATGTAGATTATTTTCACTGTACAAGTAATAATACTATTTTCGGAACACAAATAAATCACTTCCTAAAAACAGATGTAGTGAAGGTTTGTGATATGAGTAGTGACATTTTTTCGAGACAAATGGACTTCTCTCAATTCGATTTAATTTATGCTGGAGCTCAAAAAAATATGGGTCCTGCAGGAACTACTTTAGTAATTGTAAAAGAAGAAATTTTAGGAAAAGTTTCTAGAACTATCCCTTCCATGTTAGATTATCGAGTACATATTGGCAAAGACAGTATGTTTAACACTCCTGCTGTTTTTCCAGTTTACGTTTCAATGTTGACACTGGAATGGCTAAAGGGTTTGGGAGGAATTTCAGCAATTGAAAAAATTAACAATCAAAAAGCAACTTTATTATATTCAGAAATTGACAGAAACCCATTATTTAAAGGTTTTGTAACAGATAAAGAAGATCGTTCAAAAATGAATGCTACTTTTAATTTAACCAACGATTCATTCAGTGAAACATTTAATAATCTTTGGAAAGAAGCAGGAATTAATGGTTTAAAAGGTCATAGAAGCGTTGGAGGTTATCGAGCTTCTATGTATAACGCCTTACCTTTAGAAAGTGTTCAAGTATTGGTGGATGTAATGAAGGAATTAGAACGTAAAGCATAAAATAAAAACCTTAGCGAACTTTGTGTAAAACCTTTGTGAGCTTTGTGGTTAAAAATATAAAGTTTAATTAAAAGATACCCGCTTTCGCGGGCATATTATGAAAGTATTAGCAAACGACGGAATATCACAAACAGGAATAGACAAATTAGAAGCTGCTGGTTTTGAAGTATCTACAACAACCGTAGCACAAGAGCAATTAATAAATCATATCAACGAAAACGACATTACCGTTCTCTTGGTACGAAGTGCTACCAAAGTCCGTAAGGATTTAATTGACGCTTGTCCTTCGATAAAAATCATAGGTCGTGGTGGCGTTGGAATGGATAATATAGACGTTGATTATGCAAGAAATAAAGGGTTAAGTGTAATCAACACACCTGCTGCTTCATCAGCTTCGGTAGCCGAATTGGTATTTGCACATTTATTTGGCGGTGTTCGATTTTTATACGATTCTAACCGTAATATGCCATTGGATGGTGACTCTAGATTTAAAGAATTAAAGAAGAATTATGGTGGTGGAAGAGAACTTCGTGGAAAAACATTGGGAATTATTGGTTTAGGGCGAATTGGTCAAGAAGTAGCAAAAATTGGTTTAGGCTGCGGAATGAAAGTTATTGCCAGTGATTTATTTATAGAAAAAGCTACTATTGAAGTGAAATTCTTTGATGGTCAATCTGTAAATTTCGAAATCGCATCACAACCTTTTGAAGATGTTTTAAAGGAAAGTGACTTTATAAGTGTTCACGTTCCTGCACAAAAAAATTATGTTTTTAGTAAGAAACAATTTAATTTAATGAAAGATGGTGCTGCCATTGTAAATGCTGCTCGTGGTGGCGTTATAGATGAAGTAGCTTTAATTGAAGCAATAGAAAGTAATAAATTATCCTTTGCTGCAATCGATACTTTTGAAAACGAACCGACACCTGCAATCAAGGTTTTGATGAATGGTAAACTATCATTAACTCCGCACATTGGAGCTGCAACTAATGAAGCACAAGATAGAATCGGTACTGAATTAGCAGAACAAATAAAAAGTATATTATTAAGTTAATTTTAGTATATTTAGGCATTCAATAATTAAAAAAAACAAGAAATGACAGGAATATTAGATTTATTAAATAGTGATTTAGGAAAACAAATAATTAGTGGTGTTAGTAGCGACAGCAATCAATCTGAAAGTAAAACTGCAGATATAATGTCAATGGCATTGCCTTTATTAATGGGAGCAATGAAAAAAAATGCCACTACGCCAGAAGGTGCAGAAGGTTTAATGAACGCTTTAAACACAAAACACGACGGAAGTATTCTAGATAATTTAGGAAGTCTTTTTGAAGGCGGTGTAGATGCGAATGTAAAACAAGATGGCGCAGGAATATTAAAGAATATCTTAGGAAATTCAGAAAATAATGTCACTAATGCAATTTCTCAAAAATCGGGAATAGATACTAGTACAGTAATGAATATTTTAAAAGTAGCTGCTCCTTTAGTATTGGGTTATTTAGGAAAGCAAAAAAAACAGCAACAAGTACAATCTTCTTCTGGAATTGAAGGACTACTAGGAGGAATTCTAGGAGGCGATAACAAGCAACAAAGTATGATCGAATCTTTATTAGACGGCAATAACGATGGTAGTGTTATCGATGATATAGCCGGAATGGTATTGGGAGGAAGTAAAGGAAAGAACGGCGGCTTAGGAAGTTTACTAGGCGGATTTTTAAAGTAAAATAGATTTAATTAAATTTATATACAAACCATCTATTCATTAGATGGTTTTTTTTTGTTAAAGAATGAAAAAATTGATTATAACCATTCAATTATTTATTAATTTTGTGAAAAATATTTATATGAAATACTTTATTCTAGTATCATTAGTAACAACGTTTATTCTTAGCTGTAACACAAACAAAATCAGCATAGAAAGAAATAATACTACTAAAATTAGTACCGTTAAAAACGATACTATTCGTATTGCAAATGATAAATTGGAATATGAAATTTTTATTTATGAACAAGGGTTTGAGGCTTGGCTTCCACAACAACCAACAATGGGATATTATAGTATTAATTTTTTAGAAAGAAAAAATAGATTGTTAGTGCAATCATATAATAATAAGGTATTTAATGATACAACAAGGCAATTATACGAGCAGGAAATTAATTATGATCCTAACTTACATTATGGCTTAGAAGTAAATTATTTGCTTTTTAACTACTTTAAATATTTTCAACAAAAATATAAGCAGAAGTTATGATGGAAAGGCTTAAAAAACGCTGGGGCATTAACTCGAACTGGCAAGTTATCATCATTTTAATTGTTTTTACTGTCACAGGTAGTACTTCCGTTTACATTGCAAAACCTGTTATTGAGTTTCTTGGAATCACCAAAGATCTTGGTGGTTTTATCTATTGGTTATTACGAATTTTGGTTATTTTTCCTCTTTATCAAATCCTTTTAATAAGTTATGGTTGGCTGTTTGGGCAATTTAATTTCTTTTGGAAATTTGTTAAGAAATTTTTAAGCAGAATGGGATTGGGCTTTTTATATAAATAATTTCAATCCAATGAAAAAACAATTTATTTTGGTTTTCTTACTTTCAGTAAGTGTCTCTCTTTTTTCTCAAAATTCTTTAAAAGGAATTATAACAAATCATAACAATCCTATACAAGCAGATATTTATATTTCAAAGTTAGAAAAAGGTGCTATTACAGATTTTGACGGGTATTATAAATTTTTAAATATTCCCGATGGTACTTTTACAATTGTCTATTCTTCATTAGGGTTTACATCGGTTTCAAAAACAATTACGTTTATAAATAACGAAAAAGTAGTAATTGATATTGAAATGAAGGAAACTGCTGTTGAAATGGAAGAAATCATTATCTCTACTCCTTTTCATAAATTACAAAGAGAAAATGTGATGAAAGTAGAGCGAATATCTGCCCAAGACATTACCAACTCTGGTGCATTAACTTTAGCTGAAGGAATTACAGAAATCCCTGGAGTTTCCACCATAAGTACAGGTGCAGGCATAGGAAAACCAGTAATTAGAGGTCTTAGTTCTAACAGAGTTTTAACCTATACACAAGGAGTTCGGTTAGAAAACCAACAATTTGGAGGCGAACATGGATTGGGAATTAATGCAGAAGGTATTTCGAGTATTGAAGTCATTAAAGGTCCCGCGTCCCTCCTTTACGGAAGCGATGCCCTTGGTGGGGTTTTATACTTAAATCCAGAAAAATTTGCTCCCGAAAATAAAACTCAAGGTTCTATAAAAAGTAATTATACAACCAATACTCTAGGGTCTTCAACTTCTTTAGCGGTAAAAAATTCACAGGAGAAATTTAAATTTATTGTTAGAGGAACCTATGCAACTAACAGCGATTATAAAACGGGAAATAACGAACGAGTTACGCTAAGTAGGTTTAACGAAAGTGATTTTAAAACAGGTTTTCGTTTTCAAACTAAAAAATTTAAATCAACTGTACGTTATAATTACAATCAATCTAAAATTGGGATTCCAGAAGAAATCGGCACACAAACCACTTCAAAAAAAATGGAACTTCCTTATCAGAAAATTGATAATCATATTTTATCATTTAATAATAAAATATTCCTAACCAACTCTAGTTTAGATATTACTTTAAGTTATTTATTTAATGATAGAAATGAATTTGAAGACGATTTATTTACTCCAGCCTTGCGATTACGGTTAAATACTTTTGGTTATAATGTAAAATACAATCTTCCAGAATTTAAAGATTTTGAAACTATTGTTGGTGTGCAGGGAATTTATCAAACCAATACAAATTTAGGCGAAGAATTGTTGATCCCGAATGCAACTAAAAACGATTTTGGAGTTATGACAACTACCCATTATCATATTGGCGATGTTGGGCTACAAGGAGGTGTCCGATTTGATACCAGAACTATTACAACTGAAAAAGCAGGAACCTTTGGTGGGCAAGATTACATTGCTCCAATCGATAAGAATTTTTCAAGTTTTAATGCTGCTATTGGAGCAAAATTTAATGTTTTAAAATATATTTTAACTCGTATAAATTTTGCATCAGGTTTTAGAGCTCCTAATTTAGCAGAACTTGCTTCAAACGGTATTCATGAAGGAACCAATAGATATGAAATAGGAAATACAAACTTAAATAATGAACAAAATTTTCAAGCCGATGTAGCGTTGGAATTTAATAATGACCATATTGAAATTTTCGCAAATGGTTTTTACAATCATATTAACGATTATATTTTTATTGAACCAACAAACGAAATTATTGAAAACAAACAAGTATATCGTTATTCACAAAACAATGCTTATTTATACGGTGGCGAATTTGGTTTTCACTTTCATCCACATCCTTTAGATTGGCTTCATGTTAATAGTAGTTTTGAAACGGTAACTGGAAAATTAACTAATCTAGATTACCTACCCTTGCAACCAGCAAATTCATTAAGTAATACAGTTAAAATAGATTTCAATGATTTCGGATTTCTGAAAAAATCATTCTTTTCAACAACTTATAAAAACACTTTTAATCAAAATAATATAAGCGAATTTGAAACATTAACTCAAGGTTACAACATTTTGAACATGGCTATCGGAACACAAATAACTTTGGCAAATTTTAAAGCGATTATTGGTATTCAAGCTACCAACTTAACTGACGAGGTATATATTTCTCATCTTTCAAGATTAAAAGTAAATGGAATTGAAAATATTGGTAGATCTATTAATTTTAGTCTTTTACTTCAACTGTAATAGGTTGCATTTTAGGCTGTTTTCCCCAAACAAAAGTATATAACCACATTAATGTAAATGTTGGTATAAAATCTAAGCCTGGAATTAACTCTTCAAGAAACACAATCACCGAAGCAATTTTACCTTTTTTACCAGGGTACATTTCGGTCATTTTTTTAGCAGCATAAGGAGCCCAAAGTAAATCGATAATAGTTCCAGCAACAGGAATTAACATCGTTGCCATGCCTATTGCATCTAATAAAATTCCTTTTTTTAATAATTTATTTTTTTGTGTATTCATTTTATATCTTTGTCAATAATAACGCAAGAATCCTGCCATAAATTATGAAATATTATTAGTCCAATTTAATGTCGCTAGTTTGGAAATTATTATTTTAATTTATCTGAAAACATTTTTTTCAATTTAGCAATTTTAGGCGTAATTGTAAAGTCACAATATTGTTGCTCTGAATTTTGATTGTAATAATTATGATGGTCTTCACCCGCATCATAAAATACTTCAAAAGGAGTAATTTCTGTTACTATTGGGTTTTCAAAAAATTGCTGCTTTGTTAATGCTTTAATAAATACTTCTGCTTGTTGTTTTTGTTCTTCTGAAGTATAAAATATTCCGCTTCTGTATTGTGTACCAACATCTGCTCCTTGACGATTAAGTGTCGTTGGATCATGTGTTGCAAAAAACACTTCTAATAACGTTGTAAAAGAAACTTCAGCTTCATTATAAATAATTTCAATTCCCTCCGCATGTCCCGTTCCTCCAGTACAAACTTCTCTATAAGCAGGATTTTTTATTGTACCTCCAGTATAACCAGACTTGATAGACTCCACTCCTTTTAGGCGTTGAAATATTGCCTCAGAACACCAAAAACAACCACCTGCTAATATGGCTTTTTTCATTAAATCATTTTTATTTTAAACAAATCTACAATTAATAAACGTAGTTAAAAATTGAACTTTCTTTTTAACTTTTTGTTAGTACAAGTAGTTGATTTAGTGTGGTAATTTTGTTATTCACCAATCATTTTTATCAAAAAAACAGTAATGCTCAAACATATTGTATCTTTTTTTATTTTATTAAGTTGTTTTTCAGCTTTTTCTCAAGATAAAAAAACAATAGAAGCTACCAGAATAGAAATTCCACCAAAAATTGATGGTATTATAGACGATGAAATTTGGAAATCATTACCAGTAGCTAATAATTTTAATATGTGGCAACCTGGAAATGAAGGAACCATCCCTCCAGAGTATCAAACCGAAGTAAAAATTGCATACGATAATACGGCTGTGTATTTTGCAGTAGCTATGCTTGACCCTAATCCCGATGAAATTTTAAATCAACTGAGTCAAAGAGACGAAGTTTTTGTACAAGCAGATTTATTTTACATTGCATTAAACACATACAACGACGGTATTAACGAAACTCGTTTTTATATTACAAGTGCTGGTGCAATAGGCGATTCTCGAACTTCTCAAAATGGAGAAGATTTTAATTACGATGTAGTTTTTAGTGCAAAAATGTCAAAAGATAATAAAGGTTGGTATGCCGAGTTTAAAATACCCTACAATGCCTTGCGTTTTCCTGAAGTAGAAACTCAAGATTGGAGCGTTAATTTTTACCGTCAATTAAAAACAAAAAACGAAACTCATACTTGGAATTTTATTGATAATAAAGTGGGGAATTCTAAACTCTACAACGGATTAATTTCTGGAGTTAAAAATATCGAAGCTCCAATTAGACTTACCTTCTACCCTTTTATTCAAGGGGTTGTTAGTACTTTTGATGGTAATACTGAATTTAATTTTACCGGCGGAATGGATTTAAAATATGGATTGACCGACAGCTTTACTTTGGATGCTACATTAATTCCAGATTTTGGTCAAGCAGCCTTTGATAATGTGGTATTAAATCTAGGACCTTTTGAACAAACCTTCGATGAAAACAGAGCCTTTTTTACCGAAGGAGTTGAACTTTTTAACAAAGGACGAATTTTCTTTTCTAGACGAATTGGCGGTCCTCCATCGGGAAGTATTGGAGAGTTGGAAGATACTGAAGAAATCACAGAATATCCTTCAAGTGTAAATATTGTAAACGCCATTAAGGTTTCAGGAAGGACTAAAAAAGGATTGGGTGTGGGGATTTTAAATGCGATTACCGAAAAAACCTATGCAAAAGTAACTGATATAGAAACGGGGGAACACCGAAAAGTTTTACTAGAATCTTTAACCAATTATAATGTTTTTGTTTTAGACCAACAGTTTAATGGAAACTCGTCTGTATCGCTTGTAAATACAAATGTTATAAGAAATGGAAGCGAGTTTAAAGACGCCAATGTTACCGCTGGAGTATTTGATATTTCCAACAAAAAAAATAGCTACAGAACTTCTGGTCGTGCAATTTTTAGCAATGTAAATTATGGAGACGGTTTTAAATCTGGTTTTCGTTCTGAAATAAATATTGCAAAAACTGAAGGGAATTTTCGTTACAGGATTGGACACGATTTTGCAAATACAACACTAGATATTAATGATTTAGGCTTAAATTTTAGAAATAATTTTAATAATTTTGGTGGAGGTGTATCTTATGAAATATTTGAGCCTACCAAAAAGTTTAATAAATATAGAATTAATTTATCTGCTAGACACAGAAGACTTTACAAACCCAGCATACAAACTGAAAACTCTATAAGTTTAAATATGTTTTTTTTTACAATTGAAAGGTTTGCATTTGGAGGAAGAACAAATTTCAGGTCTAAAAAAGAAGATTATTTTGAACCACGAGTAGATGGTAGGTTTGTAACTTTTGCTCCAAACTATGGAATTAACGGATGGATTTCTTCCGATTTTCGAAAAAAGTTTGCTTTGGATGCTGGATTGGGTTATCGGACTTACATCGGTGATCCTCAGCAAAATTTTAATTTTAATTTTGAGCCACGTTATCGTTTTTCAGATAATTTTTTAATGGTTTGGCGAACTAACTATTTTGTTTCCAATCATAATAACGGTTTTATAGATTACGACGGTACCGACATCTTTTTCGGACAGCGAAATATTGCCAATCTTGAGAATTCCTTGACAGCAAGTTATAATTTTGACCCCTATAAAGCCATCGATTTGCGTTTTAGAAATTTCTGGGGAACCGCAGATTATAGTAATAATTTATTTTACACCCTAAACGAAAATGGTTCGTTAACACCTGCCAATTATGACATATCGAAAAATAACCCAAATAGAAATTTTAATATTTGGAACATCGATTTAAGTTTTAGATGGCGATTTGCACCCGGAAGTGAAGCTACCTTATTATATAGAAATCAGATTTTTAATCAAGATAATCTTTCCTCGATTAACTATGGTGAAAGTTTGCAAAATTTATTCGATCAACCTGAACAACATACGGTTTCGTTACGGGTAACTTATTTTATAGATTATAATAATATTACAAATTTACTAAAAAAGAATTCGTGATAATTAAATTGCCAAATCAATCCTAAAATACTACTTTCACGCTATAATTATATGTATGATTGAAGCAAAAAACATTCACAAATATTTCGATACTCTTCACGTTTTAAAAGGAGTAGATTTGCAAATTGCTAAAAGTGAAATTGTATCGATAGTTGGTGCTTCCGGAACTGGAAAAACGACATTGCTTCAGATTTTAGGCACTTTAGATACTTTTTCAAATGAAGAACATAAAAGCTCCCTTCATATAAATGGAACCGACATTGCCTGCTTAAGTAGGAATCAGTTAGCAAAATTCAGAAATAAAAACTTAGGATTTATATTTCAGTTTCATCAATTACTTCCTGAATTTACAGCCTTAGAAAATATTTGTATTCCTGCTTTTATAAAAAAAACACCTAAAGGAGAAGCCGAAAAACGAGCCAAAGAGTTATTGGCATTTTTAGATCTTTCTCATCGTGAAAACCATAAACCCAACGAATTATCTGGAGGTGAACAGCAAAGAGTAGCCGTTGCAAGGTCTTTAATAAACAATCCATCAATTATATTAGCAGACGAACCCAGTGGAAATTTAGATACTGAAAGCGCCGAAAATCTTCATAATTTATTCTTTAAATTAAGAAATGAGTTTGGACAAACATTTATAATTGTTACTCATAATAACGATTTAGCAAACATGGCAGATCGAAAATTAGTGATGGTGGACGGAAAGATTGTTTCTTAATATGAATCAAATTGATTTAAAAGAATTTCTAGATTCTAAAGTCTTACTTTATAACAATCCTACCTTTATTGAGAGTGATCCTATTCAAATTCCACATCAATTACAAAATCAAGGAGCAAAAAAAGAAGATGTTGAGATTATCGCATTTTTAGTTTCTATTATTGCTTGGGGAAACCGAAAAAGTATCATTAAAAACGGAAAAAAATTAGTTGAGATTATGGGAAATTCTCCATTAGATTTTGTTTCTAATTTTTCAGAAAAAGACGAAAAATACCTTTCTGGCTTTGTACATCGTACTTTTAACGAATTTGACCTCACTTATTTTATGTTTGCATTACAAGACATTTACAACAGACAAGGCGGAATGGAATTGCTGTTTTCAAAAAACATACAAAACAACTCCATTCAACCTGCTATTAACGAGTTTAAAAAACAGTTTTTTAGCTTGCCACACTTACAACGAACCGAAAAGCATATTAGCGACCCTTTAAAAAATTCAGCCGCAAAACGGATCAACATGTTTTTACGTTGGATGGTACGAAACGATACTGCTGGCGTAGATTTCGGACTTTGGAAAAGTATTTCACCCGCTGTTCTCTCCTGCCCTTTGGATGTTCATACTGGAAATGTTTCTAGAAAACTTGGCTTATTAACTCGAAAACAAAACGATGGAAAGGCTTTGGCAGAATTAGACATCGCTCTTAGAAGCCTCGACGCTGAAGATCCTGTAAAATATGACTTCGCTTTATTCGGTTTGGGAGTTTTTGAAAATTTTTAATATGATTAAGCACCACAAAACAATAGTTTATTTTATCTTTGAAAAATCTTAATTGGAATGCAGTTTAAACACCCTGAACTTCTTTACGCGCTTTTCTTACTACTCATTCCTATTTTCATTCATCTTTTTCAACTTAGACGATTTCAGAAAGTAGCTTTTACCAATGTTGCATTTCTTAAAAAAGTGACTATTCAAACCCGAAAAAGCTCGCAATTAAAAAAATGGCTAACTTTATTAATAAGATTACTAGCATTGGCTTGTATTATTTTGGCTTTTGCACAACCCTTTTCGGCTTCCAAAACCGCATTAAATACAGAAAAAGAAACCGTCCTTTATATTGACAACTCTTTTAGTATGCAGCTTAAAGATGAAAATGGCTCCCTACTGCAACAAACACTTCAGCAGTTATATTCACAATCTGTTTTGTCTGAAAATATTAGTTGGTTCACCAATGACATCACTAAAAAAAAGGCATCCATTCAAGATTTTAAAAATGATATTCTTAGGGTTAATTATACTCAAAAGCAACTTCCTTTAAATGATGTTTTACTGAAAGCAAATAGACTGTTTTCTGAAAACAATTCGGCTTCAGAAAAAAGATTGATTCTAATTTCTGACTTCCAACAAAAAGGAAATTTCCCAAATATCGAGAATGATTTAAAAGTTGAAGCCATACAATTAATTCCGAAAAACCCTAAAAATAGTGGTATTGACACTGCATATATTATTAAAAAAAATGCAACGACAAAATTGAAGGTTAAGATGTCTTCTACAGGATATTATCCGGAACCCATTCCAGTTTCATTATATAATGATAAAGTGTTAGTAGCAAAAACAGCAATAGATTTTTCTGAAAATACTAGCCAGTTAATTTCGTTTGACATTGATAACAACAAAGGTTTTAGAGGGAGAATAGAAATAAACGATCCAAATTTAATTTTTGACAACAGTCTTTATTTTACTATTAATACTCCTGAAAAAATTAAAGTATTGGTTTTAAATAATGGGAAAACCGGTTATTTACAACGCATCTTTAATTCGGAAGAGTTTGTTTTTAGTCAGCAGAATTTTGAGAATTTGAATTATAGTGAGTTTTCAAATCAAAATTTTCTAGTTCTTAACGAACTAGATACTATACCTGAATCACTGAGTACTGCCCTTCAAGTTTTTTCAGAAAATGGTGGTTCTATTTTCATTATTCCTTCAGAAAGCATTGAGATTTCAACTTATAATTCTCTTTTAAACAAGCTACAATTGGGTGCTATTTCAGAAAAGGTAGATCAAGAAAAAAAGATTACTCAAATTGTTTTTAATCATCCATTATATGAAGGTGTTTTTGAAAAACAAGTAATCAATTTTCAGTATCCAAAAGTGAACTCTTTTTATACCATTTCGTCTTTAGGAACTTCAGTTTTAAAGTTCGAGGACAGCAAGCCTTTTATCATTCAAAAAGGAAATAATTATTTAAGTACGGCTGCTACCAATAAAGAAAACTCCAGTTTTCAAAATTCGCCATTAATTGTTCCGACCCTTTATAATATGGCAAAACAGAGTTTATCTTTGTCGAAATTATATTTCGAAATAGGAAAACAGAATCGTTTTTCGGTTCCTATTCAATTAAATCAAGATGAAATTCTCACTATAAAAGATAGCACTTATAATTTTATACCCTTGCAGCAAACAAAGGCTACTCAGGTAATTATTACTACGGAAGAGGAACCTTCAAAAGCTGGTATTTATGCAATTGAAAAATCTTCAGAATTTATAGAAAATGTGAGTTATAATTTTAACAGAGATGAAAGTAAACTCATTTATTTAAATCCCAAAAACTGGGAGAATGTTACTGTTTATAGTACCATTAATGATTTACTGGAAACTATTTCAGAAGAGAATACAATTAATAGTTATTGGAAATGGTTTGTTATTTTTGCACTACTCTTTTTAATTACTGAAATGTTATTATTGAAATATTTAAAGAACTGATACAAAAAATAATTTATTATGAATGTATTAATAAAATCGGTAACTATTATAGATGAAACTAGTAAACATCATCTTAAAAAAAGAGATGTTTTAATAGAAAATGGGGTTATTAAAAAAATAGCAGTTTCTATTAATAATCCTAAAAATATAAAGGAGATTTCATTAGCAAATCTTCATATTTCTCAAGGTTGGTTTGATAGTAGTGTTTCTTTTGGCGAACCAGGTTTTGAAGAAAGAGAAACTATAGCCAACGGTTTAAAAGTAGCTGCAAAAAGTGGCTTTACTCACGTTGCAGTTAACACCAACACCAATCCTGTAACCGATAATAAATCGACTATAAAATATTTAAAATCTGAAGCTTCCAAAAATCCGGTAAACCTCTATCCTATCGGTGCTTTAACCAGTAAATGTGATGGCGAAAATTTAGCCGAATTATACGATATGAAAAACGAAGGAGCCGTTTCCTTCTACGATTATAAATTACCTGTTAAAAATCCGAATTTACTAAAAATTGCACTTCAATACACACAAACATTTGATGGATTGGTGCAATCGTTTCCTTTTGAAAAAGCCATTGCACAAAATGGAATGGTCAACGAAGAAACCAATAGTACTTTACTTGGATTAAAAGGAATTCCCGCTCTTGCCGAAGAACTTCAAATTACTAGAGATTTATATATTTTGGAATATACGGGAGGAAAACTTCATATCCCAACAATCTCCACCAAAAAATCGGTTTCGTTACTAAAAGAAGCCAAGAAAAAAGGACTGAATGTGACTTGTAGCGTTGCTATTAACAACCTTATTTTAACAGACGATGTATTGGAAACTTTCGATACCAATTATAAATTACTTCCTCCTTTACGAACCAAAAAAGACATTAAAGCACTTTTAAAAGGGCTTGAAGATGGAACGATTGACGGCGTTACTAGCGATCATAACCCTATAGACATTGAACATAAAAAAATAGAATTTGATCACGCTTTTTATGGAAGCATCGGATTAGAAAGTTGCTTTGGAGCATTAAATTCGGTTTTAAATACTGAGGAAACTATAAATAAACTAACAAGCTTGAAAGAAACCTTTAACATTCCTCAACACCCTCTTAAAGAAGGAAATAAAGCAGATATTACTTTATTTAATCCAAGCCAAGAATGGAAGTTTTTAGAAGAAAATATTAGTTCAACTTCAAAAAACGCTGCTTTATTAAATTGTGAATTAAAAGGAAAAGTTTACGGAATCATAGCTAATAACAAACTGGTTGTACATAAAAATTAATTTTTAAAATAAGATTCCCTTTTAAAGGAAAATAATTATGAAAAACAAAGGAAACTATAAAGCAATACTCGCTTACTTATTTTTTATTGGATTAATTATTGCCTATATTTTAAATATGGATGAAAAAGATAAGTTTGTGACTTTTCATATTAAGAACATGTTTGGATTGGTGTTGATTTCAATTTTCCCCATAACATTTGTAAATGACCCAACTTTTTATTCAACTGGAAAAGTAATTTTCACCCTTTTAATTATTTTATGGTCTTATTCTTTAGTAATGGCAATAACAGGAAAAATGAAAGGAATTCCCTATTTAAGTGACTTCTTTCAGAAATGGTTTAGATTTTTGAATTAATTTCCCTACTTTTAACATATAAATTACCCAAACAAAAATAAATAATTATGACAGAAAACGCATCAAACAACGGGAAAACAGTAGGTCTTATCGCTTACTTCACTTTAATAGGCTGGATCATCGCATTAGTTATGCATAATAAAGATAAAACTGAATTTGGAGCATTCCATTTAAGACAAGTTTTAGGAATTATGGTTACTGGTATTGCTCTTTCAATAGTAGCAAGTTTTATTGGTATTTCAATTATTTCTATGGCGGTTAATATTGCTGTTTTTGTTTTGTGGATTATTGGCCTTATTGGTGCAGCGCAAGGTGAGCAAAAGCTAGTTCCCGTTTTAGGGGAAAAATACCAAGAATGGTTTAAAGGAATTGGATAAAAACAAAATTTTACAAGTAAGGCATCGTTAATCTGATGCCTTTTTTTTATGGAAAAACAACAACTAACATTAGAACATAATTACAGATCTTCAAATTTAGTAACAGGTAAAAGCCCTGTTATCATAATGCTTCACGGATACGGAAGTGATGAAAACGACTTGTTTTCTTTTGCTACTGAATTACCTTCAGAATACACCATCATCTCCTTAAAAGCACCTTATGCAATGCAACCCTACGGAAACGCTTGGTATGCCATTCATTTTGATAATGTAGATGGAAAATGGAGTGATGATGCTCAAGCAATAGAATCTAGAGATTTAGTTGCCAAATGTATTGATGAAGTTATTGAAAAATACCAAGTAAACACAAACAATGTGACCCTTTTAGGTTTTAGTCAAGGAACCATATTAAGTTTTGCGGTAGCATTAAGTTATCCTGAAAAAGTAAAAAATGTAATTGGTTTAAGTGGTTATATTAATGAAGCCATCTTTAAAGAAAACTACGCTCAAAACGATTTTAATAACTTAAGCGTTTATACTTCCCACGGTAATGAAGACCAAGTGATTCCTGTGGATTGGGCTCGTAAAACACAACCTTTTTTACAAAACTTAGAGATAGATTGTGAATATTCGGAATTTCCTGTGGGTCACGGTGTAGCTCCTCAAAATTTTTATGCGTTGAAGAATTGGTTGGAAAAGCATTAGACGATAATGTTTTAGCTACTGAACATTGTTAGACTGTATTGGAAGTTACTTTATCAACGGTTTGTATAAGAATAGTAGCCGATTTCGGAAGTAGAATTTTTCAATTTATCACCAAATTTTATGCGTGCTACAATGTTTGTATCTACTATTATTTCGGCTATTATTTTTATACATTGTTGTGTTTTCGTACATTATTTTCCGTTCTATTGATAGCGTTGGCAAAGACATACTCTTTTGCAATTTTCGGCTTGTGCTGTTGGCTTTGAGCGAATTGCAAATGTGTATGGCTTTCAGGTTGGGAGTATTCAGTTTCAAAAATTTCGTTTATCTGGTCAATATAAGTTCGACTTTGCTCTTTTCTATATTCTTGGAACAAATTTAAAATTCTATTTACAGTTTTACTATTAAGTAAAGAAAGGTTTAATACTTTTGCTTTATTTAAGTCGTTTGGTTCAAATTTCTTTAATCCATTTCCATATTCCCGTCTGTTATCACTAAATATTTCTTTTGCTATATCTGTCAGTAAATATGCAAAAAGTAAATCGGGATTAATCGTAGAGAATAAATCTGATTGTTTTAAATATACACAATGAAATGTCGTTAAATTGGATATTTCGGCTTCATTTCGTATAAATTTCAATCCATTTCGGTTAAAAACTGAAACCCAAATGGGTGCAGGTGGACGGTTTTCCAATGAATACCATATTTTTCTACTTTTTGTTAAATATTTTTCATTTACACCTTCTTCAATTCCTTTTTTAATATATTCATCAACTGCATTGTTATTTGATTTTACTGCGTCAAATAAATATGTTAATTCATCATTTTTTTCAAGTTGCTTATAATCATTTGAAGTAAAAAACACATTCTTAACGTCTTTTGCTTTACAAATGCAAGGGAGTAAATTATCAGATTGAATTGAGAATTCTTTTGCTTTAGATGGTCTGAAAGTAAAATAATCATTTGCTCCTGTAGCAATTCCTCTAACCACTTTTGCATATTTTGAAAAAGGGACAAGGTTTTTGTATTTATCGGAGTTTTGAACTTGATAATATTTACGCCATTTTATATTTGGGTCTAAATCTGTAGGTTTATATGTGAACTCTCCTTTTAATTTTGGATAAAAATTAATGTAACTTACTATTTTTGTTAAATCTGATTTTGATTTTATTGTAGAAATGTTGATTTCTTTATCATTATTATCTTTGGCTAATAAAAGGATAGATGCGGTGGTTAAAGCGTCATCAAAAACATTTTCTTTAAAATCAATTATAAACAAATGTCTTAACGTGTTTGTTTTAACAAGGTATTCCTTGACCAATTTCCCATAATCAGAATTTAGAAATTCAGAAGGAATAATGTAAGCCATCCTTCCATTTGGTGCTAATTGGTAAATTGATTTTAAGAGAAAAAGAGTATATAAGTTTGTAAAACCATTAAACTTAAATTTTAATTTATTTTCGATTTCTTTTAGAATATTTTTATTATCGTAATCGTGAAATTTAAAATAGGGAGGATTACATATAATTCCATCATATTCATTTGACCAATCATTAAACATATAATCTTCAAGGTTTAATGAAACATTGGAATTGACATTAAAGTATGATTGGGCTTCTTTAAAAATGGTTTCATCAATATCGAAACCTTTAATATTTAGTTTAGGTTTCTTTTTGAGAAGGTTTCTTGAAAAAATACCTAAACCAAAAGCAGGTTCTAAAACTGTTTTTAGTTTTTTGTTTCCAATTAACCAATCAGACATTAAATCAGCAATAGTTTCAGGTGTAAAAAATTGGGCGAATTTTTTACGGTGTAAAAGACTGATTTTTTTAGTATATATTTTTTCTAATACCATTATTAAAAATCAGTTATGTTTAATAATGATGTTAGACTATCTATATCCAAATATGCTGTACCTTTCTCAAAACTAACATAAAACAATAATCTACCTCTTCCCATTTCTCGTCTAACACTTTTGTGTTCAGGTTCAATTATTTTATATGCGACTTGATTTGTGTTTCTGGTATTAATTTTAACCGTAGTTTTATTTTGATTTTTTATATCTTGACTTATTTCATAATAATCCCCTTCTTTTTCAGGTTCTGTTAGTAAGGTTAGAATGTTCTTGAAAGAAATACCATAAGATTTATCGAAAAATACTTGAAAATAGTAATGTGGGACATCAAATGTTTCAGCCCATTTATAAACAACTTTTACATCCTCAATTTTGGGCGTTATACTTAAATAATCTCTTTTTTGAACAATAATAATATTGTCTTTTAACTCTTTGAAAAGAAGTGATAATTCTTGCAACCTTTCTGTTGCTTTCCAACTTGGTCTTCTAAAACTAATTGAGGTTATCGTTTCAGAATTGATACTATTTAAAATATCAATGAAATGTTTTTTATTTGGGTGTTCAAGTAAGTCTGTAAAATTTTCAAGAATTTTATCTTTTACTAATAATGCTTGTTCAAGATGAGTTGCAGTTCTATCCTGCATTTCTTGTTCGTATTTATCTATCAGAAATGCACTTGACCTAATTTCTAAACCTGCAATCGCCTTTTTGACATAATCCGCTATTTCAGAATGTGGAATATTACTTATGTCATAATCAAGGTTTATATCAAAATCTTCTTTCTTGAAAATAAGGAGGTCTGGTCGTTTGCCAATTGTATCTAATTCATCCTGAAATTCATTATAGAATTGGTCAAAACCTTTTTCTCCCGCAACAATATCGTCTGATTTTCCATATCTAACAGCAACATAGTTTTTAGAAGTTTCATTAATTGCTCTAAAGATTAAATCTTCCGCCCAATCTCCTTGCTCTTTGTTACTAATGAACATTGAAGATGCTTGAGTAGGTGGTGAAGTCCTATCTCTCGGTATTGAAAAATCAACTATTGTTTCTGGAATAAGTTTAGTTAATTCCCTTAATTCATTAAAGTATGTCATATGTTTTTACCGTATTTTATTTCCTGTTCTGCAACTTTTAGTATTTGAATTGCTTGATTTTCATTTTTAATTAAGTCATATACTTTATTTGCCAACCACAGAGTTTCTAATTCATTGTAAGGGAAATTGAAGATTTTACTAATGGAAACTAAATGCTCTCTTTTAAGAACTTTTTGGTTTCGTTCAATCTTACTTAAAAAACCATCTCCAACATTTAGTTTAGAAGCAAGTTCTCGTTGTAACATTCCTTTACTTTCTCGTAATTCTTTTATTTTTTGTCCAATTGTCATCTTACCTTATTTGACTTGACTTAATTTGGTCAAATGTAAGAAAAATTTTCGAGTTTCAATCTGTGAGTTGGAAAGATTTTACTCTTTTATTTTTTAGTGTTGGAATTGAGCATTGGCAAAAAAATAAACGTGTAAAATGTGTGGATGGCTTTTTTCGGGTATGAAACACAACGCAAGTATATCATCAGTTTCGCTTATCGATATTGATGATATACACTGTTGTAAAGTTAGATTAAAAAAATAAGAAAGTCAAGTGGTTTTAATAAGTATTAATAAGTAATTTCCTTAATTTAAGAATGCTATTGATCATTCTTCAGAAAAAATTGGAGACCTTATTTAAACTACATTGAAGGATACATTAATGAAGAAACTTGATGAACTCTATTTTTCGATTTTTGGTTAAAATATAATCTAAGGTTTTAATTGGCTTTAAGTTATATTTTAAAGAAAACTATGCCAAAAACGATCTTAGTGTTTTAAACATATATACTTCCTACGAAACTAAAAATCAAGTAATTCCTGTGGGTTGGACTCGTAAAACGTAGCCTTTTTTTTTTACAGAACTTAGGGATTGATTGTTACCTCATTTGAAAGCAATATTATATAATTTCCATTGCTTTATTAGTTATTAACTTCCAAGCTTCTTTAATATGATTTTGATTTACATTCGTTTGTCCAATTGACATTCTTAACGTATAGGTTCCTTTAACTTTTGTATGTGTCAAATATATTTTACCCGTATCATTTAACTTTTGTAAAAGAACTTCGTTTATTTTATTGAGCTCTTCAATATCGCTGAATCCTTGAGGCTTAAAATGAAAACACACTAAATTAATATTACGTGGTACTACAAGTTTAAAATTAGTTGATTTCACTATTTCATTTTCTAACCACTTCGCTAATTCAATATGATATCTAAGTTTGTTCTGTAATTCTTCTAAACCATAATAACGCATTACAAACCAAAGCTTTAAAGATCGAAACCGCCTACCAAGAGGAATACCCCAATCACAATGATTACTAACCATACCATCTGTATTTGTTTTGAGATATTCAGGTAGAACCTCAAAAGTATTGACTAAAGCATTTTTATCTTTTACAAAATAAATTGAACAATCAAAATTTGTAAACAACCATTTGTGTGGGTTAAAAACGAAACTATCTGCTTTTTCTATTCCTTTAATTAAATTCTGGTATTCAGGTAATAACAAAACAGAACCTGCATAAGCTGCATCTACGTGAAGCCATATATTAAATTTTTCAGCAATTTCAGCAATTTCATTTAACGGATCTATCGCTGTAGTTCCAGTAGTTCCAATAGCAGCAATAATACAGAGCGGTTGATAACCATTTTCGATATCTTGTTTAATAGATTGGAGCAATAAATCGGGTCGCATTCTTAACACATTATCTGTCTTAATTTTTATTACATTCTCTTTTCCGATTCCTGCTATTTTAGTTCCTTTTTCAATGGATGAATGAGTTTCTTCAGAGCAATAGACACGAAAGTTTGTAAACCCTTTAAAACCCTCCTGATTTATTTTGTAATGAGATTTTTGCTCCCTTGCAGTTAAAATAGAAGCTAAAGTTGCTGATGAAGCTGAATCCTGAATTACTCCAGTCCAGTTTTTTGGAATTCCTAGTGCATTTTTAAACCATTCAGTCATTCTTTCTTCCAGTTCAGTAGATGCTGGTGAGGTATCCCATTTCATTCCTTGTACACCAAGTGTAGCTGTTAGCATTTCGGCTAATATAGATGGAGGGCTTGTGTTGGCTGGAAAATATGCGAAAAAATTTGGACTTTGCCAATGCGTAATTCCTGGCATAATAATTTTTTTAAAATCATCGAAAATAGTTTCAATATCTTCGCCTTGAGAAGGAATATTATCTTCTATTTGATTGTATATTTCCTTAGGCAATACTTGAGATTTTACTGGGTAATCTTCCACATTATCCATATAATCTGCCATCCAATCAACAAACTGGTGGGCTTGTTTTCGAAACTCTTTTGATTTTATATCCATGTTGTGAAATTAACTATAAAAAAGGATAACCTTATAGTTAAAAAATAAAATAGATAACGTAGAATTTATTTAGCATTACAATGATGGGTACATCAATGAAGAAACTTGATGAAATTCAATTTTTCGATCTTTAGTAACATAATACTCTAAAATCATTTCTCCCCAATAACGACCATCGGTAAAGTCGACCTGGATCCATTTGTGGTTTAGAAACTTTAGCTTGTTTATTTTCATATCCCCTTTCATTCCTTCATAAGGTATTAAAGTATTGTTTCCTTTTTTAAGATTTTGATCGTAGATATATTCTGAAACAAAATTTTCTATATCTTTTGCTTCATAACCTAAACTTTCAATATAAGACATGGCATTTTCATTACCTTGTAATGTGAAATAATTGATATCTGAAATTTCATTAGACAGTTTTTCAATAGAGTCGTTTAAAACTTTAAAATCTTTCTTATATTTTTTAATCTTACTTCGTTGGGATTCAATTTTATTTTCTTGCTTTTCAAATATTTTCTTTTCATTCATATACTGAAATATCACAAACAGTAAAGCAAAAAAGAATAGGTACATAAAAAAGGAACGTTTCATATTATATAAAGATTTTTAAAGTATCATAAGCTAAGAATACATTTTCGGGAAGTGTTTTTTCTACTTCCTCATGAAATCCTAAAATATGACTTATGTGAGTTAAATAGGCTTTTTCTGGTTTAATTTTATTAATGATTTCAAGTGCTTCAGATAGATTTAAATGAGAATGATGTGATTCGTGTCTCAAGGCATTTATCACTAAAACTTTGCTTCCTTTAATTTTTATAAGCTCTTCTTTAGTAATCGTTTTCACATCGGTTAAATAGGTGAAATCATCAATTCTGAAGCCTAAAATAGGCAATTTAGCATGGAACGCTTCAATTGGAATTATATTCTTATTGCCAATGGTAAATATTTCTGATTTAGAAATTTCAATTTCATCAATAGTCGGTGCTCCAGGATATTTGTTTTCGGTTTCAAAAATATAGGCGAAGCGTTGATGAAGGCTTTCAAAAACTCTTTTATGTGCGTAAAAAGGAAAATAACCTTGTTTAAAATAATAAGGTCGAATATCATCAATTCCAGCGGTATGATCACTATGTTCATGAGTAAATAAGATTCCGTCTAATTTGCAAATATTTTCTCGCAACATTTGCTGCCGAAAGTCGGGACCGCAATCAATTACAAAATTAAAATCATCCCAAGAAAGTAAAACTGAAACTCTTAATCGCTTATCTTTGGAGTTTTTACTTTTACAAACGCAGTGATTACTAGCAATAACGGGGATTCCCTGTGAAGTACCCGTTCCTAAAAAAGTAATATTAATTTGCGATTTCATTCACACAAAAATAACAGTATTTATTTTGTTTCCCTATGGTATTTCTTAACTTTGTTTTTTTAAATTTTTAAAAACTACTATGGCTGTAACTATCTTAGGAGATAAGGAAATTGAGAGTATTCCTTCTATAAAAAGTAAAGCGCTTCGAATTAATTTAAACGAAAATATTTACGGTTCTTTTTCAGAAATTGGTGCTGGGCAAGAAACTGTTCGTAATTTCTTTAGAGCTGGCGGAGCTTCTGGAACAATTGCTAAAACCATGTCTGCTTACGACAAGGATTTTAGTGATGCCATTTATGGTATTGAAAAAGATGGCCGCTATGTAACAGAATCTCGTTTAAAAACAATGCTTTCCTACGAAATTGGTTTGATTGAACAACGAATTCCTAGAGAAAAACATCCCAACAAACTGTTTTTTTCCTATGCAAATACAGTGACAACTATCGATTTTGCTAAAAAATATAAAGGTCATGGTTGGGTTGGAATTCGTTACCAAGTAGAACCAAATGGTGATTACAACGAAATTTTACTTCATATTCGCTTTCATGAAAATGAAGCAACCTTACAACAAAACACTTTAGGAATTTTAGGTGTTAATTTAATTTATGGTGCTTACTATAAATTTGATGAACCTAAAAAATTACTTCGTTATTTATACGATCATATTGATAAAGAAAAAATAGAAATTGATACTATAAATTTTTCAGGACCTCAATTTGAAAAAGTGGATAATCGATTAATGAGTCTGCAATTGGTAAAAAACGGAATGACTGAAGCAATTATGTTTGGTCCTGATGGAAATAACATTCTTCCTGCTTCTATTCTATATAAGAAAAATATTCTTGCATTACGTGGGAGTTTTAGACCTGTAACAAAGGTAAATATCGATATGTACGAGAAATCGTTAGAAATGTTTAAAAAAGAAAAGCGTGTAGATGAAGATCGTACTTTGGTTATTTTTGAAATTACACTTTCTAATCTAAGAGCAGAAGGCGAAATTAATGAAGAAGATTTTATGTCGAGAGCTAGATTGTTGTGTTCATTAGGTCATACTGTAATGATTTCTAATTTTCAAGAATATTACAAATTGGTAGAATATTTTTCAGCTTACACCAAAAAAAGAATGGGATTGGCACTTGGTGTTAATAACTTGATCGATATTTTTGATGAAAAATACTACCGTCATTTAAGTGGTGGGATTTTAGAAGCCTTCGGAAAGCTATTCTTTAAAGATCTAAAAGTGTATTTATATCCTATGCTAAACCCTAAAACAGGAGAATACACTAATAGTGAAAACTTAAAAGTGCATCCAAGAATGAAAGAGCTTTATAAATTCTTTAAATATAACGGAAAAGTGGTAGATATTGAAGATTTTAACAAAGATCATTTGAATATTTTCTCCAGAACGGTACTTAAAATGATTCAGAATAAAGAAGCAGGTTGGGAAGAATTATTACCAGAAGGAGTTGCCCGTATTGTTAAGCAACAAAAACTTTTTGGTTGGAAGTAAAATTTCTAAATTTATAAAACTCTTAAATATTTATAGCGTATATTTATCGTTCTGAACTAAAGAAGTAAACAATATTCTTCAAAAAACAAATTATTAACTAAACTACTACAAATGAAAAAACTATTATTATTACTAACTGTTTTATTTACAGTTAATTCATTCTCTCAAGTTACAAACGAAGGGAAGCCCCATAGTTGGAAACAGTTAAACGATACTCAAAACATACAACCTAATCTATTACCAAGTTTTGATTTAAAAGCGATCCAAGATGAAGACAAAGTAAATGACGGTCTTTTTGATAGACCATGGCGATTTGGATTTATGCATAGTGTGGACTATGGTTTTGAACAAGGACAATGGGATGTTTTAGACAATGGAGACCGAATTTGGAGAATTCTAATCACTTCGCCAGGTGCACTTTCTTTAAACGTTATTTTTGATGACTTTTTTGTACCTGAAGGAAGTACAGTTTACTTATATAACAACGACAAAACAGACCTTTTAGGAGCTTATACTTCAATACAAAATCAAGAAAGCGGAATATTAGGCACTTGGCTTGTACAAGGTGACTCTCTATGGATTGAGTACTACGAACCTGCCAATGTTTCTGGCCAAGGAAGACTACACATTGCAAAAGCAACTCATGGTTACCGAAATGCAGAAACATTTAATTTAGCTAAAGGATTAAATGACTCTGGAGATTGCAATCTTGATGTTGATTGCCCAATAGGTTCTGACTGGGAAGTATTAAAAGACCTTAATAAAAGGTCCGCAGGAATTTTATTATCAGGCGGTAGTGGATTCTGCTCTGGTGCCTTAGTAAACAATACCGCAAACGATGGGAAACCTTATTTTTTAACTGCCAATCATTGTTTTAGCAATCCAGGTGCTTGGGCGTTTAGATTTGGATGGATTAGTCCAGACCCAGTTTGTGCCGCTACTACTAACAGTACCAATGGACCAACTAATTTAACTATTAGTGGGGCAACCTTAAAAGCTAGAAGCGCAAATGCCGATTTTTGTTTAGTAGAAATTAACAGTCCTATTCCTGTAGCTTGGGATAGAGTTTGGGCTGGTTGGGACAAGAGCGATAATTTTCCAGATTTTCAAGTAAGTATTCATCATCCAAGAGGCGATATTATGAAAGTTTGCCGTGATGATGATCCAGCAACCAAAGAAGTAAATGCCGGAGCACAAACCTGGGAAATTCTTGGAGGAGCTAGTGGAGGCTGGGAACTTGGTGTTACAGAGCCTGGATCTTCTGGATCGCCTCTTTTTGACCAAGACGGAAGAGTTATTGGTCAATTATTTGGTGGTGCTGCTGCCTGTTCTGGAACAAACGACAATGGAGCTTTTGATTATTACGGACGCTTTGGAGTATCTTGGGATACTGGAGCAACTGCTGCGACTCGTTTAAAGGAATGGTTAGATCCTGCTGGATTAAACCCAGATTTTATAGATAGTTTCCCCCCTTTAATAGCTTATGCTCTAGATGGTGCTGTTGGTATTTCTATTCCAAATATAGTTTGTGGCGATACAGAAGTAAACCCTACTATTACATTAACTAATTTTGGTACAGGAGACATTACAAGTGCTACAATTGAGTGGAATATTGACGGAGGTGCTAATACAACTATAAACTTTAATGGAAATTTAGCTCAAAACGAATCAGAAATTTATAATATTGGTCCCATAACAATTTCTGCAGGAACACTTGAAATCAATGCTACTTTAACAGATGTAAATGGGATTACCGATGAGAATACAGCAAACGATAATGCTACCAATACTGCCAACATAGATGATAGCTATTTAACTACACAAGTTAATTTAGAATTAACTACAGATGATTATGCTGAAGAAACTAGTTGGGAGTTTAGAGATTCTAACGGAACCGTTTTATACAGTTTTGGTCCATATCAAGAAACCACAGATGATAATACAACCTTTAATTATTCTTTTGATGTTTCTGAAAATGAATGCTATACTTTCGAAATTTTTGATGAATTCGGAGATGGAATTTGTTGTGGTTTCGGAAATGGATCTTATTCATTAACAACAGACAATTCAACTATTATATTTAGTGGAGGAGAATTTAGTGGAGATAGTGAAATAACAGAAATTGGTATTGGCGATGACCTTGGTGTTTCTGATAATCTAGCTCAAAATATTATTATGTATCCAAATCCAGCAAGTGAATTGTTAAATATAAATATTACAATTAATAATCAAGATTACACTTACTCTATAATTAATATCCTTGGGCAAGTAATTAGAGAAGGCTCACTTAATAATGGAGTAAATTCTGTTTCAATAAATAATATTGATACTGGTCTTTATTTTGTAAAAGTTGAAGATAATACAACAAATAAATCGGTTGTAAATAAGTTAATTATTAAATAAACAACTTACTAGATAATATATAATCTTTGATTTAAAAAAAAGCTGTCTAAAAATTTATTTAGGCAGCTTTTTTTAAATAATAATCTTTATTCTAATATCTGAGCAGCGTGAGACTTAGTTTTAACTTTGTCTATCACTCGTTCTACAACTCCAGCTGTATTAATAATAAACGTTTTACGATGAATACCATCATATTCCCTTCCCATAAACTTTTTAGGACCCCAAACTCCAAATAAATTAATAACTTCCTTTTCTTCGTCAGCTAAAAGCGGAAATGGAAATTTATATTTATTTCTGAAATTTGTTTGTTTCTTTTCACTATCGGCACTAACACCTAATAATTCATAGCCTTGTTCTTGCAAAATTGTATAGTTATCACGTAAATTACAAGCTTCCATAATACAACCAGGTGTACTTGCTTTTGGATAAAAAAATACGATTACTCGTTTGCCTTTATAATCTGAAAAAGATATTTCAGTACCACCTTGATCTTTCGATGTGAAATTTGGCACCTTATCTCCTGCTTTTAATGTGTCCATTTCTTTACTTTTGTGTAAAAGTACATAAAATGACGAAACAAGAAAAGGTAGATTTTATAATAAACACTTTAAATAATTTATTTCCCGAAACTCCTATACCTTTAGATCATAAAGATCCTTATACTTTATTGATTGCAGTATTGCTTTCCGCTCAAAGTACCGATAAAGGTGTTAATAAAATTACTCCTATTTTATTCGAAATTGCAGATAACCCTTATGATATGGTCAAACTTTCTGTTGAAGAAATTAGAGATATTATTAGACCCGCTGGACTTTCACCAATGAAATCGAAAGGAATTCACGGACTATCTGAAATATTAATTAAAAAGTACAACGGACAAGTGCCAAAGACCTACGAAGCTCTAGAAGCATTACCTGCTGTGGGTCATAAAACTGCTAGTGTTGTCATGTCACAAGCCTTTAATATTCCTGCTTTCCCTGTAGATACACATATCCATAGATTAATGTATCGTTGGGGATTAACCAATGGAAAAAACGTAAAGGTTACTGAAAAAGATGCTAAAAGATTATTTCCTGAAGATTTATGGAACAAATTACATCTTCAAATCATCTTCTACGGAAGACAATACTCGCCAGCAAGAGCTTGGGATTTAGAAAAAGATTTGATTACTACAACTATTGGAAGAAAATCTGTTATTAAGGAGTATTATAAAATGAAAAAATAAAACATATAAAAAACCTCGAAAGTAATTTCGAGGTTTCTCCAAAGTTTAGTTTAGAAGTGCTTCAAACTTCAATTTATTATAATCTATAACACTTAAAGCCTTAGAATAATCCAGAAGAAATTTTATTGTTTCTTCTTTTGGAACCATATTTTTATTCACGTGCTCCGTGCGTGAGGTTTTAGAGTACATTTTTTGCATAAAATCGCTTTTTTAAGGTTAGTATTACCTCATAAACGCAGCAAAAGACTATTTATTGTATTAGTTAGTTGGTTAACACAATATTATGTTTATCAATTACTTTCCGTAAATTAATAAGTGCATAACGCATTCTCCCTAAAGCGGTATTAATACTTACTCCTGTTTGTTCGCTAATATCTTTAAAACTCATTTCTTTATAAATACGCATTAACAGTACTTCTTTCTGATCATCTGGTAACTCTTGAATCAACCTTCTTAAGTCACTTTCTACCTGACCTTTAATCATTTTCTTCTCTGCATTTAACGAACCGTCACATAGAACAGAAAAAATATTAAAATCTGAATTATTTTCAAATTTAGGCATTCTGTTATTTTTTCTAAAATGATCTATTACCAAATTATGAGAAATACGCATTACCCAAGGAATAAATTTTCCTTCTTCATTATAAGATCCCTTTTTTAAAGTTCTTATAACTTTAATAAATGTGTCCTGAAAAATATCTTCAGTAACATCTCTATCATATACTTTAGAGTATATAAAACTGTAAATTCTTTGTTTGTGTCTGGTAATTAATTCGCTTATAGCACATTCATCACCTTTCATGTAAGCGCTAACTAATTGCGCATCTGTAGATTTGCTTTTCATCATAACATTACTTTTAAATATAAAACAACTATATATGGGGGTTGTTTAGAGTTTTTATTTATAATTTAAAAAAGTAGTATTATCCTATAGGCAATGATTTTAATTATTTTGTGAGGTGTAAATATAATAACAAAGTTTTAACAAATGCAAAAAAAATTGAATAAATCTATAAAAAAATATTAATTCTCCTTTTTTCTTTTCTCTATTCCTAAGTAGTATCTTTGCTAAATTCCTATTAATTTTGAATAATATAAATTGAATTTCGACAAACTAGATACCAAAAAACACATCATCATTCAAGGTGCAAAATTGCATAATTTGAAGAATATTTCTGTAGCCATTCCTAGAAATAAATTAGTGGTAATTACCGGCTTATCTGGAAGTGGAAAATCTAGTCTCGCCTTCGATACACTCTATGCTGAAGGACAACGAAGGTATGTGGAAAGTTTATCATCTTATGCACGTCAGTTTTTAGGAAGACTCAACAAACCTAAAGTAGATTCAATCAAAGGTATTTCACCAGCGATTGCCATTGAACAGAAAGTAAATTCTACCAATCCACGATCGACCGTTGGAACTTCCACCGAAATCTATGATTACCTGAAATTATTATTTACAAGAATTGGGAAAACTATTTCACCAATTTCAGGAAAAGAAGTGAAAAAAGATAACATTTCGGATGTAATCAATTACATAAAGCAGTTTTCTGAAGGCGAAAAACTCCTCCTCCTCGCTCCTATTCAATTAGAAGAAGGAAGAACAATGGAAAACAAATTAATAGCATTAGCACAACAAGGATATGCTCGTGTTAAGTTTGAAAATACCGTTTTTCGGTTGGATGAATTAAAAGGTAAATCACTTCCGAAGAAAATAGATGTAGTCGTAGATCGTATCATTACCAAAGACAATGAAGATTTTTACAATAGATTGGCAGATGCAGTGGAAATGTCATTCTTTGAAGGAAAAGGTAAACTTTATATTGAGAAACTTTCAGGCATCTCTTCCGAAGCAAATGCGAAGGAATACGAATCAATAAAAGAATTTAATAATCGCTTTGAAGCAGACGGGATTACATTTTTAACTCCCAATGTGCATCTATTCAGTTTTAATAATCCGTATGGTGCTTGTGAAACTTGCGAAGGTTATGGCGATGTAATTGGTATTGATGATGATTTGGTGATACCTAACACTGCACTTTCCGTTTTTGAAAATGCCATATTTGCTTGGCGTGGCGAAAGTATGAGTTGGTATCGCGATCAATTGGTGAATTCAGCTTATAAATTTGATTTTCCTATTCATAAACCTTGGTTTGAGCTTTCCGAAGAGCAAAAACAATTAGTTTGGGACGGAAACAAACATTTTACTGGATTGAATGAGTTTTTTGAGGAACTGACTTCTAAAAGTTATAAAATCCAAAATCGAGTGATGCTTTCTCGCTATCGAGGAAAAACAAAATGTAGCACTTGTAAGGGAAAGAGATTACGGATAGAAGCAAGTTATGTTAAGATTAACGGAACCGCTATTCAGGAATTAGTGGAACTTCCTCTAGAAAAAGCATCCCTATTTTTTAAAAATTTAAAACTTAATAAATACGATCAAGTAATTGCTAAACGATTATTGATTGAAATTAACAACCGTCTCAAATTCTTAATCGATGTAGGTTTGAGCTATTTAACATTAAACAGAAAGTCAAATACGCTTTCTGGAGGAGAATCACAACGAATTAATTTAGCAACCTCCTTAGGAAGCAGCTTGGTAGGCTCTATGTATATTCTCGACGAACCTAGTATTGGTTTGCATCCAAAAGATACTGAACGATTAATTGAAGTATTAAAAAATCTTCGTGATTTAGGAAATACCGTAATCGTTGTCGAACACGATGAAGATATTATGAAAGCTGCCGATGAAATTATAGATATAGGTCCAGAGGCGGGAACTTTTGGCGGTGAAGTTGTAGCTTCAGGAAGTTATGAAGATTTATTAAAATCGAATTCCCTTACTGCCAACTATTTAAATGGAGTACTTTCAATTGAAGTTCCAAGCAAAAGGAGAACTTCAAAAAATAATATTCAACTTTTTGGTGCCAGACATAACAATCTTAAAAATATAGATGTTACTTTCCCTTTAGGTTGTTTTACGGCAATTACGGGAGTTTCAGGAAGTGGAAAAAGCACCTTGGTTAAAAAAATATTATATCCTGCAATGCTGAAAGAAATTGGAGGCTATGGTGAAAAGCCTGGGCAATTCAGTAAAATTGAAGGAGATTTTTCAAGTTTAAAAAATGTAGAATTTATCAATCAGAATCCTATTGGGCGTTCAAGTCGTTCTAATCCTGTTACTTACATCAAAGCTTACGATGATATTCGGAATTTGTATGCTCGTCAAAAACTTTCGAACATTCGAGGGTATAAAGCCAAGCATTTTTCTTTTAATGTAGATGGAGGTCGGTGTGAAAATTGTAAAGGGGAAGGCGAAGTGACTATCGAAATGCAATTTATGGCAGATGTCCATTTAGAATGTGATGTTTGTAAAGGAAGGCGTTTTAAAAAGGAAGTACTAGAAATACATTTCAACAAGAAAAGCATTCACGATATTTTAAGTATGACAGTTGATGATGCGATTGATTTCTTTAAACTTCACGGAGAAAAGAAAATCACCAATAAACTACAACCGCTTCAAGATGTTGGATTGGGTTATGTTCAATTAGGACAAAGTTCATCTACCCTTTCTGGTGGTGAAGCACAACGAATTAAATTAGCTTCCTTTTTAGTTAAAGGAAATACTAAAGAAAAAGCCTTATTTATTTTCGATGAACCAACTACTGGACTTCATTTTCACGATATTAATAAATTACTAGCCTCTTTCTATGCTTTGTTAGATAAAGGACATACCGTAATTGTAGTAGAACATAATATGGACTTGATAAAATGTGCTGACCATATTATTGATTTAGGATTAGAAGGTGGCGAAAAAGGTGGTAAAGTAATGGCGGAAGGAACTCCGGAAGAAGTTTCAAAAAGCAAAAAGTCACTAACTGCAAAATACCTTTTAGAGAAATTCATAGTTAAATAAATCATAAACCAGCAGAAATATATTTTTATGGCACGGTGATTGCAAACTGTATTTCCGTAAAGTAATAAGTTATACTTTCATATAAAGTTTTGGTTGGTTAGTTTTTAAAATCCGTTTTCAGATTTATTCTGAAGGCGGTTTTTTTAGTTTTACAAATTATTTTCAGAAATCAACTAATTTTCAATTCACCTCTAAAGCACCGTATATATTGCCTTTATAATTTATGGCACAATCATTGATACTGTAACAATGAACAATTAAACGGAATGTTTAACCTAAAATTTGAATTATGAAAAACTCAATCACATTAGCAATCGGAATTTTCTTTATAAGTATATTTTCAGTAATAGCTTCAGAAGAACAAAACAATAATTACTACGGAAACGGTTATGGGAAATCATACATTTTCACAGAACAAAATGTAGAGTTTTCAGTATATCCTGATGGACAATTTGATTTTACCTATTTAGGAAACTACAATGGTTCAAGTTCTAGTTTAATAATTAGTTCTCCAAATGTAAACATCAGTTATAATTCGGGTTATAATTACGATATGTATGTGCAATATGATGATTATGGAGCGGTAATTCAAGTAGAAGATATTCCAATTTATTATGACGAATTTGGACGAATTGCTCAAGCTGGTTCAGTAGAGATTAGGTATTATAATAGTCGTATAGTTCGTGTTGGAGGATTAAACGTTTATTATAACAATTACGGAAATTTTGCCTACACAATGGGCTATATAAATCCATATAATCATTACTATGTTTATAGACCTTGGCACTCTTATTATGTTCGCCCATTTTATGCGAGTTGTGTAGTATATAATTATCCTTACAGAAGATATTATCAACCAACACGATATGATTTTAATGTTCATTCTAATTACTATTCTAACAGAGGAAGAAGCAATATTGCTTACACCAACGGAAGAAGAAGTTTTAACAACCCAGGAAGTCGTGTTCATTATAAAAACGGAAGAACTGCGGTTAATAAAGAGTATAAATCTAATAGAAGAAATACATCTGTAGCAACTACTAATTCAAGAAGTGGAAATTCAAGTACTAAAAGAAGTTATTCTTCAAGTAAAAATAACTCGAAAAGCACTAGATATAATGCTTCTTCCAATAATTCGAATACTAGAAAAGTATCTTATAGTAGAAGCAATCATACGACAAAACCTGTTCCAAGATCTAATTATAAAAGATCTTCAAACACTACAAAACAAAAGAAAGCTGTGACAACAAACAAAAGAAACAGCTCGTATAAAAGTAATACTAGAAAAACTGTAGCAACAAACTCCACTAGAAGCAGTTCAAGCAACAGAAAAACAAGTACAAATTCTCGAAGTAGCTCTTCAAAACTTAGCAGAGGATTATAAAACTTTGGTTAGTTAGTTTTGAAACCCTCGTTAGACAATATGTTTATCGAGGGTTTTGTTTTAACTTTAATAGCAATTCACTCATTTTCTTAGTCAGTTCCCTCCTACTATATTTCGCAATATTTTTAGATTCTGAAACCAAATTACCTTCTTTAAATTTTTCATAATAAGTGAGAATTTGAGCTTTTAATTTTTTCTCTTCCAAATAGAGAAAATAATTACCTGAATTTGTTTCAGTAAGAATAGTTTCTACATCACTTCCGTTTGGTCCTAATGCAATAATAGGTCTTTTAGCAGCTAAATATTCAAATAATTTCCCCGGAATAATTGCTTTGGTTTCCGGAGTATCCATTTCAACTAATAATAAAATTTGAGCATTATATTGAAATTGAATTGCTTCTTGATGCGAAACATAACCAACTATTTCACAGTTTTCTGTTAATCCAAATTCCCGAATACTTTCTGTAATTTCATCACCAACAATACCAACTAGTTTTATTTGTAAATCAGTTTTAAAACCAGTGTTGCTATTGGTTATTTCTGAAAGAACTTTCCATAATATTTCAGGATTCCGATTGCTTAACAAAGAACCTATATGCACCAAGGTAAATTGAGTATCTAATTGAGTATAAATGCTATCTGAAGCTTCATAACCATTGGTAATAACTTCAATTGGTTGAGTAGTAATAATAGAAAATTCATTTTTTGTATTCTGACTAGTAACTACAATCTGATCCGCTTTATTTAAAACTTTTTGTTCTAAATATTTGTGTTTTTTTTGAGAGGATTTGCTTAATCGTAGTGATTTATGATAATGAATAGTTGTCCAAGGATCCCGAAAATCTGCCAACCATTTTACATCCGTTTTTTCTTTTAATTGCATTCCTATTAAATGTAAACTATGTGGTGGTCCTGTAGTTATAATTGTATCTATTTTATTTTCTGAAATGTATTTTTCAAGATATGCTACGGAAGGCTTCACCCAACCAATTCTAGCATCGGGAATAAAAAAATTACCTCGTACCCAAAGCATCAATTTTTCTAAAACTGATTGTTTTTTATTGGTGATAATTCCACTACTGACTTGCTTTGTTTTCTTTTTTGAAAACATTTTTGCAAATCCGTAGGGTTCTTTAATGGGTTGTTTTATGATGGAAATTCCTTTGGGTACTTCAGAAAGAAGACTTTCATCTAATAAAGGATAATGTGGGTTTTCAGGAATATAAACAGTAGGTTCAATCCCGAACTCTCTAAAGTAAGCAACAAATTTTAACCAACGCTGTACGCCTGGTCCTCCTGCTGGTGGCCAATAGTAGGAAATTACCAACACACCTGCGGAGGCAGGTGTCTCATAATTATTAGTTGTAAATTCACTTCTCACCAAACCTATTTATAAAATTTTTTATGATGCAGAACCTTTACAATAAAAACAGATTTTTCTTCAATTAAGAAATGCAAACCAAATGGAAATTTATTAGTATGAGCAATCCTGATGTCTCGATATCTTTTTTGAAAATGCAACGGGTTTGTTTTTAATTTTTCAATTATTTGGTTTATTTCAAATGAATATTTTATTGCTAAAGATTCTGAAATTAATTGATAATAATTGAATGATTCCTTAATATTAGATTGTGCTACACCAGAAACAAATACTTTGTATTCCATTATTTTTGGAATACTTTATTTTTCACATCTTCCCAAGGAGCATAATTTAATTCTCCTTTTTTATGTTTTTCTAACATTTCATCCATCATCAATTTATATTCATTAGATAATTCGAAATCTTGGGCTTTCTTTATTAAAATTTGCTCCATAAAATTTTTTAAGTTTCGACCTTCTTTTTCAGCTTGAATCTTTAATAGTACAATCGTTTCTTCATTTAAAGAAACTTCCTTTCTTTTTTTTTGTAGCATCATCGTAATTTATACAGCTAATATACGTATAAAATACAATTATTTGATGTTTTTGGTTTTCTTAGGCTTTTAAGCTTTCTGTTTCATGAGATTCCTGCCTGCGCAGGAATACTACCCCACCAACAAATACCAGTACAAACAAAATACTACTCGCTAGACTTATTTTACTTCCAGTTGCAACTACTTGAGGTTCAAATTTAAACTCGATCGTATGTTTTCCCTCAGGAATTGTCATTGCTCGTAAGATATAATTTGCTCTAAAATAATTTGTTAATTCTCCATCTATATAGGCATTCCAACCTTTTGGGTAATATACTTCAGAAAAAAGAGCTAATTGTGGAGAGTTGGTTTCAGATTCGTATTTTAAATGATTTGGACTGTGACTTAGTAACTTAATAGTGGCTGTAGAATCTCTTTGAATATTTTCTAAAGGCAATAAGACTTTAAACTCCCTATTAATAATGGCTGTTTTCTTGGTATCTAAGCTATCTAGAAATTTAATTTCTTCATTGGCATTTTCAGCAAACATCACATTTTTCACCAACCAAGCTGGGCCGTTTGCATAGGGATTTCGTTGTGGAACTTCAGTACCATTTTTACTTTGAGTAATGATGTATTTCACATTCATCATATTCAAAATTCCAACATCTCCTTTACTCAAATAAAAATCATCAATATCCTGCATTCTTCCTGGTTTTGCAGCGTGATAGCCTCCTAAAGCATTGTGATAATAACTTGCTCTTCCACTGTTAAAAGGATTTGAAGTGATATCATAAACTCTATAATAACCGTTGTCTTTAAGTATCTCTTTATCTGCAAAGTTTTCCTGAAATGGGTGATCCATTACTCGAGCCATTACAAAATCATCGTTATTTACGTAGCGTCTATCCACTCCAACTAAATCAATAATGATTAATAATCCTAAAATGCCAATGGCTAAACTTAGTTTTAATTTTTCTTTTAAAAACAACCAAAGTACTCCTGCTGAAATCAACACAAATACTAGTGAGCGAATTGAATCTGTCATAAACAAAGTCATTCGATCTTCTCGCATAGCATCCACAAATCCAGGTCCTAAATCCTTCATAAAATAAGAGTCGTAAGGACTTGAAAAACTAAATAAGGAAGATTTAAATAAGATAAAAATTAAAGCAACTCCACCTGTAATTCCTGTGGCATATAGCAATGCTTTTTTTCTTGTTTCTGATTTTCCTGAAGCCTTAAAAAAGAAATGATGCAATCCAACAATCGCTAAAATTGGTAAAATCATTTCCAATAAAACCTGAATAGAAGAAACCGCTCTAAACTTGTTGTATAAAGGAATATTATCAATAAAAAAGTCGGTAAGTAAACTGAAATTCTTTCCCCAAGACAAAAATAAGCTAAGTAAAAAACCAGCAGTTAGCCACCATTTCATTTTTCCTTTTATCAGAAATAAAGCAAGAATTGCTAAAAATATAATTACTGCACCCACATAGGCTGGAGCAGCAACAATAGGTTGGTCTCCCCAATACATTGGCACTTGATTTAGCAATTGATTAGCTTCTTGAGGAGAAGCACCCAATTGCATCACAGCATCTAAAGTTTTTGGATCATCTGGGAGTGGTTCTGAATTACCACCGCCCATAAATCTAGGGATAAATAAGTTAAAACTTTCTAGTTTTCCGTAGCTATATTCAGTAATGTAATTATAATCTAAACCTTTGTTAGCTTCTTTTGGGCTTCCGTCTGCATTGACGGTTAATTCACTTTTTCCTCTGGTAGAAGTATCTGCATACTCTTTGGTAGCCAAGATGTTAGTGGCGTTCATCCCAATAGCTAATAAAACTCCAGCTGCCATAATCCCGACTGCTTTAAAATACTGCGGAAGGGTTTTATTTTTTACCGAATCTATTAAATAAACAATTCCTATAACAATTACTAAAAGCATTAAATAATAGGTCATTTGAAAGTGATTTGTAACCAATTCCAATGCCATAGCGATGGTAGTAAGTAAGAACCCGTAGAGATATTTTTTTCTGAAAGTGAGTATAATTCCACTTAAAACCAAGGGCATATAGGCAATCGCATGGGCCTTTGCATTATGTCCTACTCCCAATATTATTATTAAATAAGTAGAAAAACCAAAAGCCAAAGCACCTACAAAAGCTAATTTATAATTAATTTTTAAGACTAAAAATAAAATATACATACCTATAAAATACAGAAAAAGATAATCGGCAGGTCTTGGTAAAAACCGAATAGTTAAATCTAATTTTTTAATATAATTATGTGGATATTTAGCTCCTAATTGGTAGGTTGGCATACCACCAAAAGCCGAATTGGTCCAATAGGTTTCTTCTCCAGTTGTTTTTCTGAAATCGTTTTGCTGCTTTGCCATTCCAGTATATTGTACAATATCACTCTGAAATATTTTTTTTCCTTGCAAAACTGGACTAAAATAAGCGAGTGAAATAATTACAAATAATACGAATACACCAATATGTGGGAGATACTTTTTAAAACGTTGCATAATTATATTGAAAATAAAACTGGGGGAATTTATGAAAATTTGCTCAATTTTATTCCATAAAAGAAAAATAGTATTTAATTACGAACTATTCTATTTCTTCAAAATCTACATATTCACCGACAGTAGATTTAGAAGTTTTTGTTTTGGCGTTTTTGGGGTCAATGCTAACCTTTCCCTCTTCTTGATTCTGACTAGGTGTATTAAAAGGATTATTACCAAAAGCCTGACCAAATCGCTCATTTGCTTTCTTTGCAACATATCGCATTAAGTAAGGTTTTGAAAACTTTAAAATAATCTTCAAGGCATAATATACCAGAAGTATAATTAAAATCGTTTCTAAAAAAGAATTCATAGTTTTTTAATTCTTGTCAAAAATACAAATAGTCTATTTAATTTTAAAAAAAACTACTATTAAATAAACGATAAATATATATCTTTGAACTTAACTGAATTTTTTATGAAAGCAACCCAAAACAGCATACTTTTAATTTTACTATTTAGTTTTTTTAGTGTTTCAGCACAATACACTGAAACCATCAACTCCAACCGCCCTGGCTTCTCGCAAGGAGCTTTTTCTGTAGGAAAAAAAATCTTACAACTTGAAACAGGTTTTGGCTACGGAACTGAAGATCATCGCCTTAAAAACACTGAAACCAACGTTTTCTTAATCGATTACAATATTCGTTACGGAGTTTGGAAAGAAGAATTAGAAGTAAGTTTAACCGGTGGATTTCGTTCTGAAAACATTTCAGATAAAAACGGAACAAATGGTGAGTATAAGGTAAGTAATTTCACATCAAACACACTTGGAGCCAAATATTTATTTTTTGATCCATATCGCAAAAAAGAATTAGAAAAACCGAACCTTTATAGTTGGAAAGCAAACAACTCTTTCCATTGGAGAGATTTAGTTCCTGCGATTTCAATTTATGCAGGTGCAAATTTTGATGCAAAAGACAATCCACTTACACATATTCAAAATAATAATTCTGTAATTGAAACAGGAATAGAAATTAGCCCAACCATAGCAATAGCAACACAAAACAACTGGGGAAGTTGGGTTTTCGTAGTTAATATTATTGGTGACAGAGTTACTTTAGACGAAGCTTCTTATTCTTATATACTAACTCTAACACATACTTTTAATGCAAAAATGTCTGCATTTTTAGAAAACCAAGGAATTAGTAGTGACTTTTATGCAGATCAAATATTTAGAGGCGGAGTTGCTTATTTATTTAACCAGGATTTTCAAATTGACGCATCTATATTAACGAATTTTAAAGATACTCCTTCAAGATTTATGGGAAGATTAGGTATTTCATACCGATTTGATATGCACGAAAAAGATGAGTATATAGAAGACAAAGGGAGAGCAGGAAGAGAAAAAAAGAAAGAAAAAAAAGGTACTAGTAAAAAAGATAAGAATAAGAAGAAGAAAAAGAGCAAACGAAAAGATAGCATTGATTTTGAAGATGACAGCGGCGATGGAAATCTTTAGTGAAAAATAACCATGATTGAATTAAAAAAAATTACTACTAAAAAGGAATTAAAACAATTTGTAAAATTCCCTTTTAAACTTTATAAAGATTGCAAATATTGGGTTCCTCCTCTTACTAAAGATGAAATGGAAACCTTAGATATTGAAAATAATCCAGTTTTTAAAAATGCAGAAGCTTCCTACTATTTAGCCTATAAAAACGGAAAAGCAGCTGGAAGGATTGCTGTTATTATCAACCATATTGAAATCAATGAACTAAACAAGAAAAAAGTTAGATTTGGTTGGTTAGATATGATTGATGATATTGAAGTTACTAAAGCCCTACTAAACAAAGTTTACGAAATAGGAAAAGCAAACAACCTTGAATATGCCGAAGGTCCTGTTGGTTTTTCAAATATGGAAAAAGCAGGGATTTTAACATTGGGCTTTGAGGAGCTAAACACCATGATTACTTGGTATCACTATCCTTATTACGCAGAGCATTTAAAAAAATTAGGTTTCGTAAAACAAGCAACTTGGGTAGAATTCAGACTTCAAAACCCAGCACAAACTACCGATAAAGTAAAGAAATTTGCTAAGCTAATTAAACAGCGATATTCTTTAGAAGTATTGCGTTTCACAAATAAAAAACAAATATTACCCTTTGTAGATGATATGTTTGGCTTACTTAATAAAACCTACAATTCCCTGCAAACATTTGTTCCTATTCAGCAATATCAAATAAATCATTATAAAGAAAAATATTTCAATTTTATCAACCCAGAGTACATCACTTGTATTTTAGATCAAGACAAAAAACTCATTGCATTTTCAATCGTGATGCCTTCCTTTTCAAAAGCATTAAAAAAAGCAAATGGATCCTTATTTCCGTTTGGATGGTACTATTTAATGAAAGCACAAAAGAAAAACGATACTGCCGCTTTTTATTTAATAGGAATTGACCCCGAATATCAAGGAAAAGGAGTTACTGCTATTATATTTGAAGAAATGCGCGAAATATTTGTACGCAAAGGAATTAAACAAACCGAAACAAATCCGGAGCTTGAAGAAAACGTTGCCGTACAACAACTTTGGAAATCTAACGGTCCCGTAAAACACAAAGAACGTTGCACATTCAGAATTAACTTATAATAAATAACCTATGAAACTCAAATTACTTATCCCTGCATTATTTATATTTATTTCGAGCATCTCATTTGCACAACAACCAACTTCAGAAATTCTTAATGAAGCCTATAAACAAGCTACATTAGAAAATAAAAATGTATTAGTTGTTTTTCAAGCATCTTGGTGCAGTTGGTGTAAAAAAATGGATCAAAATATAAACAATGAAAAAATTAAAAAATCATTGGAAGCTAACTATGTGATTGTTCATTTAAGTGTTTTCGAATCTAAAAAGAATACACATCTCGAAAACCCTGGTGCTGAAGATTTATTAAAAGAACACAATGCTGTTAAAGCAGGATTGCCTTATTGGTTAATTTTTGATAAAGATAAAAATCTAATAGGAAACTCTTTAGGTTCCGATAATCAAAATATGGGTTGTCCATCTACCAAACAAGAAGTTATTGATTTGAAAAACACATTAAAAAAGACTTCAAAACTATCTGAGGAAGAGTTGAATTTAATTGGTGAAGTTTTCTACATTGAAAAAAAAATAAAATAAGTATTTAGAAATGAAACCAATCACTTTTTTATTATTCGTCTTCCTTTTAAGTACAATTTCTTGTAAAACGAATAAGATTCTTCCAGATCCCTTAAAAGCAGGTTGGAAAGGAAACACAGTATGTGAACTAGTTAAAGAGAATAAAGCGATTCGAGTTTTAAAATGCACCTTTCCTCCTGGTGTTGGACACGAACGTCATTTTCACAAAGCCCATTTTGGATATACACTAGCCGGAAGTAAATTTAGAATGAAAGATACTACTGGAGTTAAAGAAGTTCAAGTTTTAACTGGAAGTGACTTTTATAGCAATGGAACTGAGTGGCATGAGGTTTTGAACATTGGAGACAGCACTGCTGTTTTTCTTATTGTGGAACCTAAACTGTAGGCTGTAGGCTGTAGGCTGTAGGCTGTAGGCAAAAATAAAAATCCAATGTTTAATATAATATTAAACATTGGATTTTTATTGGGTTATAAATAGAAATAAACTACTCTCCAAAAGCAGCAGCAACAGCAGCCGAAAGTCTTTTGTAAGTACCGTTTTCTAAGCGTTCTCTAATTGCCGAAAAAGCGGTTAAAGTTAGTTCAATATCTTCTAATGTATGAGTTGCCGTAGGAATCATACGTAATAAAATAAGTCCTTTTGGAATTACAGGATACACTACAATTGAACAGAAAATTCCGTGGTTTTCACGTAAATCTTTCACTAATGCCATTGCTTCAGGTACAGACCCTTTTAAGTAAACTGGTGTTACACAAGATTGTGTAGTTCCAATATCAAAACCTCTTTCTTTAAGCCCTCCTTGTAATGCGTTTACGTTTTCCCAAAGTTTGGTTCTTAACTCTGGCATGGTACGCAACATATCCAAGCGTTTTAATGCTCCTTCCACCAATTGCATTTGCAATGATTTTGCAAACATCTGTGAACGTAAATTATATTTTAAATAATTGATAATCTCTTCTTCAGCAGCAATAAAAGCTCCTGTACTAGCCATAGACTTTGCAAAGGTTGCAAAATAAACATCTATATCTTTTTGTATTCCTTGCTCCTCACCTGCTCCAGCTCCTGTTTTACCAAGTGTTCCAAAACCATGTGCATCATCAACAAATAATCTGAAATTGTATTTTTTCTTTAAAGCAACGATTTCTTTTAATCTTCCTTGTTCTCCTCGCATTCCAAAAACGCCTTCAGAAATTAATAGGATTCCTCCGCCACTTGCTTTTGCCATTTTAGTGGCACGTTGCAAGTTTTTTTCTATACTTTCTAAATCGTTATGTCTATAGGTGAATCGTTTTCCTAAATGAAGACGAACACCATCAATAATACAAGCGTGTGCATCTACATCGTAAACAATTACATCGTCTTTTGAAACCAAAGCATCGATAGTCGAAACCATTCCTTGGTAGCCAAAATTTAATAAATAAGCGGCTTCTTTATTTACAAATTCAGCCAATTCATTTTGTAATTGTTCGTGTAAATCTGTATGACCACTCATCATACGAGCGCCCATTGGGTAGGCTGAACCGTACTTTACTCCTGCTTCTCCATCTACTTTTCGTACTTCTGGGTGATTTGCTAATCCGAGATAATCGTTAATACTCCAAGTAATCACTTCTTTTCCTTGGAATTTCATTCGGTTAGAAATCTCACCTTCTAATTTTGGAAACACAAAATAACCTTCTGCTACTTCTGCCCATTTCCCTAGAGGTCCTTTGTTTTTATAAATCTTTTCGAATAAATCTTTACTCATAATCTTTGGTTTCAATATAATCGACAAAAATACTCAATTTTTAGAAGTAAGCACTGAATTCAAAAAAAGAAATTACCAATAAAAAAAGCCATTACAATCAATTAGTAACGGCTTTCAATATATTTAAAATGAAATAGTTATTATTTCACATATTGTATTTCTGATTTTTCAGTTACTTTTTCTTCAAAAAAGCCTTGTTGATCCATCCATTTATCACTGTAAATTTTACTCATATAACGAGAACCGTGATCTGGAAAAACGACAACTACTATACTATCTTCATTAAATTCTCCTTCTTCACTTAATTGTTTTAATCCTTCAACAGCAGCACCACTTGTATAGCCTACAAACAATCCTTCTTTACTTGCTAATTCTCTCGCAGTGTGTGCAGAACCTTCGTCGGTAACTTTTACAAAACGATCTATTTGATCAAAATCTGTAGCCGTTGGAATTAAGTTTTTTCCTAAACCTTCAATTCGGTAGGGATATATTTCATTTTCATCAAACTCACGAGTTTCATGGTATTTTTTTAATACCGACCCATAAGCATCAATACCAAACACTTTTACATCTTTGTTTTGTTCTTTAAGAAAACGAGCAATACCAGAAATAGTTCCTCCTGTACCACTACAAGCTACTAAATGTGTTATTTTCCCTTCTGTTTGTTTCCAAATTTCAGGACCTGTTGATTTGTAATGTGCTTCAGAATTTAACTGATTAAAGTACTGATTAATATATATTGAACTAGGCGTTTCTTTATGAAGCCTTTTAGCAACTTCATAATAAGATCTCGGATCATCTGCTGGAACGTGAGCTGGGCAAACATAAACCTTCGCTCCCATTGTTTTCAGCATATCAATTTTATCTGGAGACGATTTTGAACTCACCGCCAACATACATTTATATCCTTTAATAATACTCACCATTGCTAAACTAAAACCAGTGTTTCCGCTCGTAGTTTCAATAATAGTATCTCCGGGTTTTAAAATGCCTTTTTTCTCGGCATTTTCAATAATATGTAAAGCAATTCTGTCTTTGGTAGAATGTCCTGGATTGAATCCTTCTACTTTGGCGTAAAAGTTTCCATTATAATTTGAAGTTATTTTGTTAAGCTTAATAAGAGGTGTGTTTCCAATAAGTGATAACACATTGTCATAAACGTTTAAATCTTCTTTCATAAAGGGGATTTTATTTAATAAAAACCTTCAATTAAAATGACGGTTTTTAAACCGCACAAATTTACGATAAAAATATTAATTACTCTTTAATTCCTTCTAAATCTAATAAAAAAGCATAGGTTCTTGCGTGCTTCTTTAATGCATTAAATCTTCCTGAAGCTCCACCGTGACCTGCTTCCATATTAATATGAAGTAACAATAAATTATCATCTGTCTTCATATCCCGTAGTTTTGCCACCCATTTTACTGGTTCCCAATATTGTACTTGAGAATCGTGTAAACCTGTTGTTACTAATAAGTTTGGATAATCTTTAGCTTCTACTTGATCGTAAGGCGAATAGGAATTGATATAATCGTAATATTCTTTTTCATTCGGGTTACCCCATTCGTCATATTCTCCTGTTGTTAGAGGAATGGTATCGTCCAACATCGTTGTAGTTACATCTACAAAAGGAACTACAGCCACTACTCCATTATATAATTCGGGTGTCATATTGCAAATTGCTCCCATTAATAATCCACCAGCCGAGCCTCCATAAGCATATAAATGATCTGCTGAAGTGTATTTTTCTTGAATCAAATATTTTGAAACATCTACAAAATCGGTGAAGGTATTTTTCTTATGAAGCAGCTTTCCATCTTCGTACCAACCTCTTCCTAAATACTCTCCTCCTCTAACGTGAGCAGTTGCATAGATAAACCCTCTGTCCAACAAACTCAATCTTACAGTAGAAAAATAAGGGTCTGAAGTACTTCCGTAAGAACCGTAAGCATATAATAATAGTGGAGTATTACCATCCATTTTGATTCCTTTTTTGAAAACCATCGTTACTGGAATCTTAGTTCCATCTTCGGCAGTAGCCCATATTCTTTTGGAATCGTAATTATTTTTATCAAACTTACCTCCAAGAACTTCTGTTTCTTTTAAAATCGTCTGCTCTTTGGTTTCCATATTAAAATCAATCACGGAAGCTGGAGTTGTCAAAGAGTTATAACCATAACGAAGTGTTTGAGAATCGAATTCAGGGTTTACAGATACATAAGCGGTATAGGTTTCATTGCTAAAAGGAAGGTAATATTCATTAGTCCCATCCCAACGGGTTATTTTAATTTCATTTAAACCATTTTTACGTTCACTAACTACCAAATAATCTTTAAAAATATCGATATCCTCCAATAATACATCTTTTCGATGCGGAATCATCTCAGCCCAATTTTCTTGAGTTGTATTTTCCTCTGAAGTTTTCATCAATTTGAAATTGGTTGCTTTGTCTTTATTTGTCAAAATGTACCAACTATCTTCAAAATGTGAAATGCTATATTCCAACCCTCTTTCTCTTGACTGAAATATTTTAAATTCATCAAATGGAGTATCTGCATTTAATACGCTAAATTCTGAAGTTAAAGTACTGTAACAGCCAATCACTAAGAATTTTTTAGATTTTGTCTTATAAATAAATGTCCCAAAAGTTTCATCTTTTTCCGTGAAAATAAGTTTATCTTTTTCGGAAGAGGTTCCTAATCGGTGTCTGTAAATTTTATCAGATCGTAAGGTTTGCTCGTCTTTTTGTGTGTAAAACAAAGTCTGATTGTCATTTGCCCAAGTTGATCCACCAGTCGTTAATGGAATGTTTTCTTCTAACAATTTACCTGAAACTAAATCTTTTATATAAATCGTGTAATTTCTTCTACTTACCGTATCAACTCCAAATGAAACCTTCGTATTATCAGGGCTTACACTTAATCCTGAAAGATTGTAATAGCTATGTCCTTCAGCCATTTCATTTACATTAAACAGCACTTCTTCTTCGGCTTCTAGACTATCTTTTTTACGTGTATAAATTGGATAGTCTTTTCCTTTTTCAAAACGAGTGATGTAATAATAACCGTTGTATTTATAAGGTACCGACTCATCATCTTCTTTAATTCGGCTCTTCATTTCTTCAAACAAATCGGTTTGAAAATCGTTGGTATGCGCCGTCATTTTATCGTAGTAATCGTTTTCTCGTTCAAGGTAATCGATTACTTCTTCATTTTCGCGTTGGTTCAACCAATAATAATTATCGATTCGAACATCACCGAATTTTTCGAGATGTTTTTCAACTTTTTCTGCCTTAGGAGGTTCTATATTCATGTTTTTTTTGAAGATTCATTGTTTTTACAAGCGCTGGCAAAAGTAAGCGTTACTAATGAAATAATTAGAAATTTTTTCATAATGAATTTTTGATTAATTGCATCACAATGTAGTAATTTCGCATCAATAATAAATATTAAAAATATGTTTGGAGATTTACAAGGAATGATGGCTAAACTAAAAGATGCTCAAGCAAAAGTGGAAGCTACAAAACAACGAATGAATACCGTTTTAATTGATGAGCAAAGTAATGACGGACTTTTAAAAATCACTATCACAGCCAATAGAGAATTGAAGAATATTGAAATCAGCGATACTTTATTAGAAGATAAAGAACAATTAGAAGATTACTTAATTCTTACCTTAAATAAAGCTATCGAAAAAGCTACTAAAATTAACGATGCGGAAGTTTCTGCTGTTGCTAGCGAGGGAATACCAAATATTCCTGGGATGGATATGTTTTAATTAAATATTTCGGTTTATAAAATCGAAATGATTAGAGGTATCACCATAATAACTATAACCTGCCATTTCATCAAGAACTTTCCCTTTACTGTTTAAAATTAACATTTTTGGAAATGTTTTTTTTGGATTATATTTAGAAATAATCTTGTTATTGTATTCCAATTGTTTTTCAGAAATAATATCTACTCGAAATGGTTTATCGATTAATACCAATATCAATTTATCAGATTTATCAATAAATTCTTTTGAATTAAAAAAGTCTTCTTTAAGTTTTATACAAGGAGCACACCAATCACTTCCTGTAAAATAAACTAAAATTGGTTTTTTGGTTTTTTTAGCTTCTTTTTTTGCCTTTTCTAAATTCGTTAGCCAATTAAGGTTTGAGGTTACAGTATCTTGTGCTAATAAAGACGCAGTAGAAACTAGAATGAATAGTATAGTAAAAAGATTTTTCAAAATATTATTTTTTATATGATAATCATATTTAATGCCAAACTTAATGAATACAAAAAGAACTTTCAAATAAATGAAAGTTCTTTTTTAAAATTTATTCTTTATTAAATTATGCCTACTTATTTATTAATAACTCTAAATTGTGTTCTTCTATTAACTCTGTGATCTCTTTCTGTACATGAAACTCCATCTGAACAACGATTTAACAATTGAGACTCTCCATATCCATTAGAAACTATTCTACTTGTATTAACTCCTTTTGAAATAAGGTAGTTTGTAACAGCTTGAGCTCTTCTTTCTGATAAATCTCTGTTGTTTTCTTTAGTTCCTCTAGAATCTGTATGTGAAGCAATTTCAACAGATACGCCTTGTGCTAATACTGGCAATAATTTTGTGTCAATTTCACTTTTAGCAGATGGAGTAAGTGTAGCACTATTTAAATTCCAATTGATATTTAAATCACTGTATTCTAACAGTTGACATTCAACTTCTTTCCAAGTAGTTAAGCCTCCCTTTGTCTGTAAAACTTCTTTCGTAACTGTTTCGTAAACAGCTGGTACTGAAATTTCAGTAGTATAAGCATCTTTAACCATTACGGTTCTTTTAATAGTAGTAAACTTAGCAGGAATCACAACTTCCTCAACTCTTGCTTGTTCTGTCACCACTTTTTTGGTGTAAGTAGTTGGCACTTCGTTTACAGGTGTTCTAGTTTCGCTTGCATCTGCAGCAAGAGTCTTTAAAGGAACTGTAACATATTGTGCAGGATACCCTTTATAACACCAATATCTACAATCATCTGGATTACTAGAAGCACAATCAGGTGCTGGTGCTCCTAATTCCCATAATGCATATTTTGGTTTAATTTCTATTGTTTCTGAATCATCTCCAAAAGTAGCCTTACTTGTTTTTAAAGTGGAATACTTTTCTTTTTTTATGTAACTAATTGTTTCTGTTCCCCATTTTTCTGGAATAATAACTAATTTTTTTCCTTCCGCTTTAACCATTACTCTATCTGTAACTGTTTCAAAAGTTGCTGGAACTATCGTTAACTTTTTATAAGCTGGCGCGACCATTACTTCTACAGTTTCATTTACATATACATCCGGTGTGGTACAACGAACATAACATTTTCCAGGTTCTGGATTAGGAGGTAAATCTTGTGCAAAAGAAAAAGAGGTAATTGCTAATGAAATACCAAGTAAAATAATTTTTTTCATAATTGTTGATGTTTTTATATATCTTACAAAGATATGTATGTTTTAATAAATAATTATGTTATTTAGATTAAATGCCAAATATATGGGTTAACTAACTTAAGAGTAACTACTCAATATCTCCAAAAGTCGTTCGTGCATTTCTTGAGAATAATCCAAATGTGTTACCATTCGTAATTTCCCTTGCCCCATATTACTGAATTTTACATTTTTATCATTCATATCGTTTATAAATTTATCCAAAGGTAATTCATCAATTAAATTGAATATCACAATATTGGTTTCGGTGGGTTCTACATTTTTAATATAGGATTGTTTTCCTAAAACTTCAGCGATTTCACCTGCTTTTTTATGATCTTCTGCCAATCTTTCTATTTGATAATCCAGTGCATATAATCCCGCAGCAGCCATAAAACCTATTTGTCGCATCGCTCCTCCAAATACTTTTCTTATTCTAATAGCACGTTTCATTAACTCTTTATTTCCCAATAAAACGGTTCCTATTGGCGAGCCCATTCCTTTACTTAAACAAATGGAAATAGAATCGAAAACCCTCCCATATTCTTTAGGGTCTTCTTTTTTTGCAACGATTGCATTCATCAATCTGGCACCGTCTAAATGAAGTCCTAAATCATACGCATCACAAACTTTTCGAATCTTTTTAATCTCATTAAAATCGTAACAAGCGCCTCCTCCTTTATTAGTGGTGTTTTCTAAACAAACCAAAGTCGTATTTGGAGTGTGATAATTGGAGATTGGACTTATTTCTTCCTCAATTGCAGCGGCAGTAATCATTCCTCGATTACCATCGATTAATTTACAAGTAACACCACTGTTAAAAGCAGCTCCACCAGCTTCAAAATTATAAACGTGCGCCCATTTATCACAAATTAATGAATCTCCTGGTTGTGTATGAAGTTTTATTGCTGCTTGATTAGACATAGAGCCTGTTGGAAAATACAAGGCAGTTTCCATTCCGAATTCTTCTGCAAAACGCCTTTCCAATTCGTTTACTGTTGGGTCTTCTTTAAAAACATCGTCTCCTGTTTTTGCGCTTAAAATAGCATCTAACATTCCGGGAGTGGGTTTAGTTAGCGTGTCGCTTCGTAGATCAATTATCATTTTTAATAGGTTTTAAAATTGTCTTCTAAAAATAGATTCCATTTCTGAAATTAAGCTTTCTAACATTTTTCCTAATGTTACAATTTTTAGCTTATTATTATTTTCAAAATTAATGTTTTTGTATTTAGAATTGTTGGTTAAATAGTATAAGTTATAGCTTTGCCCAAAAGAATTATTTTTATTATTAAACTGAAACTCACGGAAGCAAGAATGAATCTTAGAACTTTTAGCTGGAACGTTTTCAGGATTTTCAACTTCCTGTTTTTTTAACGACTCTTTCATTTAATTGCTTTCTATTTATACCTACAAAATCCATGACATCGGGATTAGATAAAGGTAATGAAAAATACATCCCGCAGTTATTAATTTTCTTAATCATTGCTTGTCCTACTTCTTTCCAAAAAATGTAAACTTGATAATAAGTACCTTTTGAAACGCACATATTTCCGTCTTTTAATTTAAACATTTCTGTGGTTCCTAAACAATATTTATTTAAAGTGAAGTATTCGTCTATATCTCTATTTTCAAGACTATTGGTGAATTCTGAAACTAAACTATCTACATAGTCTTTATCGTTCTGTGCAACTGCTGAAATAAAAAATATTCCGAAGATAAATAGGAAACAGAGGATGGTATTTTTCATAGAATTTTTTATTGAGTGCCTAAAGTATGTTAAAGTTCTAAGTGACTAAAGTTTACAAACAATTAAAATATTTTTAAAACACACAAATTTAGAACAATTAAATACTTTTAACTTTAAGTGCTTTTATAAATCCCTTAAAACTATAAAAAAAATGGCAATTTCCTTTTAAGATGATGAGTTTAATTTTACTTTTGAAGGGAATTAGAGTTTGAAAATAATAAAGTAGTTTATTTTGTCTGTTCGAGTGCTCCTGATAGTTATCGGGACGAGAACTAATTTTTGTTAAATTATAGTTCACTTATTTATTAATAAGACCCCCATTTTCACGGGGAGTTAAAAAGATCCCTGCCTTCGAAGGGAATGTTATGATAACAACAGATCAACTCAACGATCTTAAAAAGCGTCTGGATGCATTAAGGAGATTTCTTGACTTAGCGAGCAAAGAAATCGAAATCGCTAACGACGACGAAAAAACATTCGACCCCAATTTTTGGAACAAACCAAAGGAAGCGGAACTTTTTATGAAAGAACTCCGTACCAAGAAAAAGTGGGTCACCGACTTTCAAAAAGCGGAGTCTCTCACCGATGATGCCGAAGTACTGTACGAATTCTTTAAAGAAGGCGAAGGAACTGCCGAGCAAGTAGAAATGCGTTTTAATGAAGCTTTTGAAGCTATCGAAACGCTCGAGTTTAGAAATATGCTCAGTGAAGAAGGTGATAGTTTAAGTGCCGTATTACAAATTACCGCAGGTGCCGGTGGTACCGAAAGTTGTGATTGGGCAGAAATGCTGATGCGTATGTATTTAATGTGGGCAGAAAAGCATAACCTGAAAGTAAAAGAACTCAACTTTCAATCGGGAGATGTTGCTGGAATTAAAACCGTCACCTTAGAAATTGATGGCGAATATGCTTTTGGTTGGTTAAAAGGTGAAAATGGTGTACATCGTTTGGTGCGTATTTCTCCATTTGATAGCAATGCCAAGCGTCATACTAGTTTTGCGAGTGTTTATGTGTATCCGTTAGCAGATGATACGATTGAGATTGACATCAATCCTTCCGATATTTCTTGGCAATTTGCCCGAAGTGGTGGTGCTGGAGGGCAGAATGTAAACAAGGTAGAAACCAAAGCGATTTTAACACACGAACCCTCAGGGATTATCATTCATAATTCTGAAACACGTTCGCAATTAGAAAACCGTGAAAAAGCAATGCAAATGCTGAAATCGCAGTTATATGAAATCGAATTACGGAAACAACAAGCACAACGTAACGAGATTGAATCTGGTAAAATGGCGATAGAATGGGGTTCACAAATAAGAAATTATGTGCTACATCCTTATAAATTAATTAAAGATGTACGAACCGCTCACGAAACCGGAAATGTAGATAATGTATTAAATGGAGATTTGGATGATTTTTTAAAAGCTTATTTAATGATGAATGGGCAGGAGGAAAAATTGGATGAATTGTAAAATCTGCAACTATTACTAAAAGTATAAAATGACTGTAACAAAGAAACTATCAACATTATCGATAAATTTTGTTTCTGGATAAAAACAATCGAAATTCAATTTTAATATATTACTTCAGACTATGTTGATTCAACTTCACAAAAAAGTGTTGTGCTATTTTTGCTGTGACTCCGATATAAAAAAAGACTTCCCGCCCTATTTTGGGTATGAAATTAACTTATCGAATAAACGACCAAGAAATTGAGACTATAGTTAACATTCAAAAACAAACTAAAAAGAAGGTTTCAATAGTAATTTATGGAAGCTTGGTTTTGAAGCACCTACTGCTTCAGAATTAGATAGAAACATTTAAATGCTTAAAATTAGCATTAAAAAACGCCCAAGATTACTCCTAGGCGTTTAACAAATAACTCCCCAATTATTTGCTTTTACAGTTTGTCTTTGTTTTCTAATAAATACACATAGCGTAGTTTACTACTTACAATTGTTTCGGTATAATTGGTGTATTTCCATCCATTATCATTCATAAAGTTTAATGCATGGATCATAGAGTTAAACTTCATTGTTTTTCCAGTAGCATTTTTTATTGCATCTGCTTTCATCAGCTTAGCTTCTTGACCATAATCAACAAAAACTTTAATTTTAACGCCAAACATTGATGTATTTACACCTACTAATTGTACATACTCTATGTCTAGATCGTTAATATTAACATCCTGAACAAACACTTGTGAATAAGACAAATGGGTTATAAACATTACAGTAATAAATAATACAATTTTTCTCATAATTGGCTAAGTTCTAATTATAACAGCATTTTGTTTAAATAATTCAAAAAGACCATACGCTTGGTCTGCCAATAACATTGTAACAAACCACTGTTTGAGCATAGTTTTGCTATTTCTTATTTTGTCCATATAAGCATACCAGT
>JAKITD010000038.1 GCA_021648265.1 Flavobacteriaceae bacterium
AACTTTTTGCACCCAAAATGTTGAGTGTTTGCAGGCAATATCTAAAAAACAATGCTTTAGCAGAAGAGGTGATGCTTTCAGGATTTTTAAAAGTTTTTACGCATTTAAACTCTTTTAAATTCGAAGGAAGCTTTGAAGGTTGGATTCGTAGAATTATGGTAAATGAATCTATTTCTCAACTTCGGAAAGAGAAAAAATTTCAATTTAAAGAAGAAGAGCTACTTGAAAATACATTGGATTTAGTAGCCTATATCGAAACTGAAATTGAAGTAAACGAAATTCAGAAATTAATAGACCAACTTCCCAATGGTTATAAAACGGTATTTGTTTTGTATGTAGTTGAAGGCTATAAGCATAGTGAAATTTCAGAAATGTTAGAAATAGTAGAAAGCACTTCAAAATCACAATTGTTTAAGGCAAGAAAAATGCTTCAGAATTTAATTAATAAAGAAAATAAAATTAGTTATGGCACCCATTAAATTTGAAAATCATATACGAGAGCAGCTGCAAGAAAGAGAAACTCAGCCATCAGTTGATGCTTGGAAAAAACTTCAACCGCAATTAAATCAAACTCCAAAAAAGAAGAGTAATACAAAGTGGTATGTTATTGCTGCAAGCGTTGTGGGATTTATTATAATAGCGTCTGTGTTATTTAATAAGACTTCACAAATAACCACAAGTCCTGCAATTGTTGAAACAAATTCAAGTCAAGAACAAATAATTTCTATTCAAACTGAAAATAATATTCCTGAAATAAAAGAAATAATTTCAAAACAAGAAACACAAATAGTTCAGGAGGATAATTTAGATAATGTTAAAAATACTAACAAAGTCATTACTGTAGATAAATCAAAAAAGAGTATTAAAAAAGAATCTGAAATTGTTTTTCAATCCAAAGATATCAATAAAGAAAACGAGAATGTAAATTCCAACACTAATTTAAAGGAAGTCTTAATGCCTTCAGAAACAGAGATTACTTCAATAAAAGTAAGCAAAGAAGAAGATTTTGAAAACGAGAAAGTAGCCGAAATTGTTGTGCAAGTAACGCATTTGCAAAGTGTTAATAATACAGTTTCAGCCGAAGAAATAGAAGCTTTACTAGCAAAAGCACAACAGGAAATTACTGCTAAAAAATTACTGTCCAATAACAAAGTAGATGCAATGGCACTATTAAATTTAGTTGAAGAAGAACTAGAAACCAGTTTTAGAGATAAAGTTTTTGAAAAATTGGGCGATAGTTTTCAGAAAGTTCGCACCGCTGTTGTAAATCGAGATAATTAATGTTTTACGTCGCATGTCTTTTTAATCATTAGTCAAATAGAATTTAACAAATCAATTCATCAATCAAAAAACAAACAATCATGAAAATCATTACATTAACAATCATTTTATCTTTATGGTTTATTCCCATTAAGCAGATAAATGCACAAGACGTTTCAGTAACCATAAAAACATTAGAATCTAATAAAGAAAAAATAATAGAAGAAGAAAAAGAAGCCTTAAAAAAAGAAGTGGAAGCAATTAATCTTCAGTTAGAAAATGAAGAAATTACCCAAACAGAATCCGACGAACTTAAAAGTAAAGCAGCAGAAAAACACGCTTTAAATATTGAAAACAGAGTTGCAATAGTTGAGAATAAAATTGAATTAAGAATTAGAAATAACAATGATACTATTTCATATAAAGATAAAAATATATTATTGTTAAGATCCTTTGAAGATGGCGAGGTGTTTTCAGTTTCTTACAACGCACATAAAAAGTACGATCGCAGAACTACCAGTAGGTTGGTTGTAGCAGTAGGCTTTAATAATTTAATAACCGAAGGAGAATCTTTTAACGATACCGAAATTAAAATTGGAGGAAGCCGCTTTTTCGAATTAGGATGGGCTTGGAAAACCAGAGTTTTTAAAGACAGTAATTGGCTTCGTATTAAATATGGATTTTCATTTACATGGGACGGATTAAAACCCGAAGACAATCAATACTACGTAGATACAGGAGAAGAAACCGTATTGCAAGTGCATTCTCAAAATTTAGATAAAGCAAAATTGCGAGTTGATAAATTAATATTTCCGGTACATTTTGAGTTTGGTCCTTCAAAAAAGAAAGAACACCCAAACTATTTTAGATACTCAACTAGAAGACAATTTAAATACGGTATAGGAGGTTTTGCAGGTTTTAAATTAAGCTCTCGACAAAAATTAAAATACTCTCAAGATGGTTCTAATAAAAAGGAAAAAATAAAGGCAAGCTATAATACCAATAGCGTAGTTTACGGTTTAAGTAGTTATGTTGGTTGGGGCTGGACAGCATTGTATATACGATATGAACTTAACCCAATTTTTAAAAATAATCCTATAGATCAACGTAATGTTTCAATGGGGTTACGATTCGATATGTAAAAATTTAGTAAAATTTGTTTCATTTTTAAAAGGTTTTCTCCTGTTATTTTGAAGGAAATCTTTTTTGTTAATAAATAAGTTTGGTTAAAATTTGAGTTTTTGTTTTAGAATTTCACATCTTTGAATTCAGAAAAATGATTTCACAAACTACCATAGATAATGTATTTGAAACCGCTCGCTTAGAAGAAGTGATTGGCGATTTTGTGCAATTAAAAAAATCGGGGAGTAATTTTAAGGGCTTAAGCCCATTTTCTGAAGAGCGAACTCCCAGTTTTATGGTTTCTCCTGTAAAGCAAATTTGGAAAGATTTTTCAAGCGGAAAAGGAGGGAATGTTGTTTCGTTTTTAATGGAACACGAGCACTTTACCTACCCAGAAGCCATTAAGTATTTAGCAAGAAAGTACAATATTGAGATTGAAGAAACCGTTCAAACCGATGAGCAAAAAGAAAAAGCAGACGAACGAGAAAGCTTGTATTTGGTAAGTGAATATGCAAAAAAACAATTTCATAACAACCTTATAAAAATTGAAGAAGGAAAAGCTATTGGCTTAACTTACTTTAAAGAACGAGGTTTTACAGACGATATTATAAAAACATTTGAGTTAGGATATTCTCTTAATCAATGGGATGCCTTTACGGGAAAAGCTATAAAAGACGGTTATAAATTAGATTATTTAGAAAAAACAGGGCTTAGTATTGTTAAGCAAGAAAAGCAATTTGACCGTTTTAAGGGTAGAGTTATGTTCCCTATATTAAGTATGAGTGGTCGTACTCTTGGTTTTGGTGGACGAATTTTAACTAACGATAAAAAAGCGGCAAAATACCTTAACTCACCAGAAAGTGATATATACCATAAAAGTAAAGTTTTATATGGTTTATTTCAAGCTAAAAAAACCATTTCGACAGAAGATAATTGTTATTTGGTTGAAGGATATACCGATGTAATTCAGTTTTATCAAACAGGAATTAAAAACGTGGTTTCTTCTTCAGGAACAGCGTTAACTCCCGACCAGATTAGACTTATTAATAGATTGACAAAAAACATTACCGTACTTTTTGATGGCGATGCAGCAGGATTAAGAGCTTCCCTTCGTGGTATCGATTTAATTTTGGAACAAGGTATGAATGTGAAAATTTGCACATTTCCTGAAGGAGAAGATCCTGATAGTTTTGCGAAAAAGAATTCTATTGAAGAGCTTACAAAATTTTTAGAAGAAAATGCGCAAGACTTTATAAGTTTTAAAGCTTCATTATTGGCATCAGATGCGAAAAACGATCCGATAAAAAAATCGGAAACCATTCACAATATTATTGCTAGCATTTCAAAAATCCCTGATGTTATTAGTCGAGAGGTTTACATTAAAGAATGTGCTAGAATAATGGATATTTCAGAAGAAGTTCTTTTTAATACATTAGCACAAACCCTTCTAAAAGAACAAAAGGCAAGTCAAAAAAAGCCTACATCAAATGCAAAGAATTTTGAAGTAGTTTCTTCAAACAAAACAGCTATTGAAACCATTAATCGACAATTTGAATTAGAGAAAAAACTAATAGAACTGTTGTTACTGTATGGTGTTGAAGAAGAGGATTTTGAAGAGTTAGTAATGGATACAGATGAAAAAGGAAATATTACTTATAAATCTGAATTTGTAAAAACTAAGGTTTTTGAAAAAATATATTTAGACCTACAAGAAGATGAAATCGAATTTACAAATGATGAATTTAAAAATATCTATTACGATATTATTGAAAACTATAACAAACATCAAGAATTAAAAATAGATGTTTTTATTAATACCTTACAACCAGAAAAAGCGGAAGCAATTACACATATTTTAATGGAAGATGAGAAATATGTTTTACACGATTGGAAAGGAAGAAAAATTTATGTAAAAAGCAAAAAAGAATCTTTAGCTCAGATGGTTACAGAAACAATAATAAATTTACGACGTTTTTTAGTAACACAAAAAATTGATGAATTAGCAAAAAATATAAGCTCTATAGAAGATGATGCTGAAAAACTAGCTGTTTTAAATGAAACGGTAGATTACACGTCTCTTAAAAAATTACTTTCCGATAAGCTTTATAGAGTATTGTAAAACACTATTATCCAAATTGAAACATTCTTGACTGATGTATCAAGTCGGCTAAATTATCAACTTTCAGTTTTTTCAACAACCTTGTTTTATAGGTGCTTACTGTTTTTTCATTGATATTTAATGCTGCTGCAATGTCTTTATTTCTTTTTCCGCTAGATAACAGATTTAGTACTTCAATCTCTCTTGATGATAATTTTTTATAGCGACTAATTGCGCTAGATTCACCAACATTTCTGCTTGTAAAAGTAGAAGTTAATTCCTCATTTAAGAAAATACCACCTTTTCTAATTTGTTTTAGAGCTTTTAAAAATACTTTTGAAGAAGCTGTTTTAGGTACATATCCTGCAGCACCAGATTTTATAGAACGTAGTGCGTAAATTTCTTCTGGATGTGTAGAATAAATTAAAACACGTAATTCAGGAAATTGCTTTTTAATATTACGCAATGCGTTAATGCCATTTATTTGTGGCATATCAATCTCCATTATTAATATATCAGGATTTTGTTCCTCTAAGGTTTTATAAAGTTCGTCACCATTATTTGCCTTTCCTACAATAGAAAAATTTTCATTTTTTTTAAGTAAACAAGCAATTCCTTTTCGAGTAATTGGATGATGATCCGCGATAACAATTTTTTTCATTTTTAGTCAATTAATTATTTAATTTTTCCACTAATTCAGTGACTACGATGACTTTTGAGGATAAGTAGTACTTATATTATATGTCAAATTTAGAAAATAATTAAATGAACGTATTACATTTGAGAGAAAATTCGCTCAACTTCACGAATACTCGTTGAATAACTAAAATCACTTCATTTTAAGTGGGATTTTACATACAGGTATGGCAGTCATCTTATGTTGGTTAATTCTATTAAGTCTTGAATATAAGTCAAAAACAACCTTTTCTCGATTTTTAAACTTTTCTGTAGTGTAGCCTAATTCTTGCATTTTCATTGCCCATTCCAGTTCATCATAACTGGCTCCAATTTGATCTTCATCGGTACGATTGTCGCCAAACAAACCATCAGTAGGAGCTGCAATTTTAATAGATTCCGGAACTCCAAGTTCTTTAGCGATTTTATAAACTTCACTTTTTAATAAATCGGCAATCGGACTCAAATCCACTCCTCCGTCACCATATTTGGTGTAAAATCCTACACCAAAATCTTCTACTTTGTTTCCTGTCCCTGCTACTAAATATCTTTTTAATCCAGCATAATAATATAAGGTAGTCATTCGCAATCTTGCTCTGGTATTTGCCAAGGATAAATCGAGTAATGGGTTTTTGTCTGAAGCAGTATCTTGCTCTTTAAATTTTTCAAATACAGCGGTTAAATCAAATACTTCAGAACTTACCTTAGAGTATCTTTCTTTAAGTTGTTTAATGTGTTCTTTTCCTCGGCTTACTTGACTTTCAGCTTGGTGTATTGGCATTTCAATACAAAGAGTGGGAAAACCTGTTTTAGCACAAAGTGTGGAGGTTACAGCAGAATCAATTCCGCCGCTAATACCCACAACAAAACCTTCCATTTTTGAATTTTCAGCGTACTCCTTCAACCAATTTACAATAAAATCTACCACTTCTTTAGTATGCATATTCTTGTTTTTAAATAATATCTTTGCAGCACAAATAAACGGAAAAGTAAAATTTTAAAAAAGAATTTACGTTAAACAGTTTCAATTTGTTTACTATGAATAAAGTTATTCTATTAATTTTAATGGTTTCTCTAGTTGCTTGTGATACTAAAAGTGATGCGGAAAAGGAAATAGAAAAAATTCCAATGGATATCGAAATAGTGCGTTTTGATAAAGCTTTCGGGACTGCTAAAGTTGAAGAATTACCTAAATTAAAAAGAAACTATCCCGCATTTTTTCCGAAGCAATACAACGATAGTATTTGGGTTGCTAAAATGCAAGATACACTACAGCAACAGTTATATGCTGAGGTAATAAAAAAATATCCTTCAGAAGAAAAATTAAAAAACGAATTAGAAAGCCTTTTCAAACATATTGATTATTATTTTCCGAGTTTCAACACGCCTTTGGTTATTACAACCACTTCGGATGTTGATTATAGAGACAAGATAATATTAGCAGATAGTTTATTGATCATTAAGTTGGATACCTACCTTGGAAGTGAACATTACTTCTATCAAGAAATTCCTATGTATATAGTTCAGAACATGAAAGAATCCCAAATATTACCTGATGTTGCATCCGTTTATGCTCAAAAATATACTCCGAAAATAAGAAGTAGAACATTTCTTGCTCAAATTATTTATTATGGAAGAATTTTATACCTAAAAGATCTATGGTTGCCAAAAGTAAATGAGGAAGATAAAATAGGATATACCAAAGAGCAATTAATTTGGGCTCAAGATAATGAAACCGAAATTTGGCGAAATTTTGTAGAAAATGAATTTTTATTTAGTACCAATCCAAAATTAGTTTCGCGATTTATAAGCCTTGCACCATTCTCAAAATTTTATTTAGAAATTGATAATGACTCACCAGGAATGATCGGACGTTATTTAGGTTGGCAAATCGTTCGATCTTTTATGAAAAATAATACTTTGGAAGAACTATTAACATTAAGTGAAGAAGAAATATTTAATAAATCAAAATACAAACCGAAGAAATAATGACTAAGAAACACAACTCAGATATCACCGTAAACGTAACATTAGACGAGAATAAAATTCCAGAAAAACTCCATTGGTCTGCAAAAGACGGCGGTATTAAAAATATGGAATCCAAAGCAATATTTATGTCTGTTTGGGATCATAAAGCTAAAGAAGCTTTACGGATAGATTTATGGACAAAAGATATGCCTTTAGACGAAATGAAAATATTTTTTCACCAGACCTTAACGGCAATGTCAGATACTTTTGAACGTGCTACTAACGATGAAAAAATGAGTGCTACCATGCGTGATTTTTGCGAGTATTTTGCTGAGAAATTGGAGATTAAGAGAGGGGAGTAGTTATAAGGTTTAAAGAATAATAGGTGTTAAAAAACATTAACCCATTTCCAAATTAACCTCACCTATATATTTTAAAAGTTCTTCACGCCCTGTATTATTACTAGAAGAAGTAACAAAATACTTAGGCATTTCTTCCCAAGTTTCTAGCATTTTTTGAGTGTAAGTTTCAATATTTCGCAATAAAGCATTGGGTTTTACTTTGTCTTGTTTTGTGAAAACAATGCAAAATGGAACGCCATTTTCACCCATCCATTGCATAAACTCTAAATCTACTTTTTGTGGTTCGTGACGGCAATCAATCAACACAAAAGCCAACACTAATTGTTCTCGTTTTTCAAAATACTGAGTGATAAATTTTTGAAAAACCCGCTTGCTACTTTTAGAAACTTTAGCATACCCATAGCCTGGTAAATCTACCAAAAACCAATTTTTATTAATCAAAAAATGATTAATAAGTTGTGTTTTTCCAGGTCTTCCAGAAGTTTTTGCCAAATTCTTACGCTGCATCAACATATTTATTAATGATGATTTTCCAACATTAGACCTTCCTATAAATGCATATTCATGAAGTAGGTCTTTTGGACATTTAGCAACATCACTATTGCTGATTACAAATTCTGCCGATTTTATTTTCATATTTATTGCCCCGACTAGATTGGAGTAATTTATTAATTAGAATTAGTGTTTTTCTTAAAGAAAACTATATTGTTGAAAGGTAGAATTCATAATTCAGCGTTCTTTATTATAACCCTCGTTTCTGAAGCCAAGAATAAAGTAATTCATTAAATTTATCGGGATGTTCCATCATGGCAGCATGACCACATTTTTCAATCCAAAACAATTCAGAATCTGGTAAAAGTTCATTGAATTCTACTGCAACTTCAGGAGGAGTTACAGAGTCGTTTCTTCCCCAAATAATACAAGTTGGAATTTTCATCTTAGGTAAATCCTTTGCCATATTATGTCGTATAGCACTTTTGGCGATAGCTAGAGTTCTAATAAGTTTGTTGCGGTCGTTGATAGATTCAAACACTTCGTCCACCAATTCTTTAGTAGCAATTTTTGGATCGTAAAAAACATCTTCTGCTTTTTGCTTTACATATTCATAACTTCCTCGCTTCGGAAAAGATCCTCCCATTGCGCTCTCGTAAAGTCCAGAGCTTCCGGTAATTACAAGTGATTTAACTTTTTCGGGAAATGTTTTAGTGTAATATAAGCCTATATGACCTCCTAGAGAATTTCCAACTAAAATGACTTCTTTAAAACCCATATGATTGATGAAATCATTCACATATTTTGCAAAATTCTTTACATTGGTTTTTAGAATTGACATTTTATAAATAGGCAATTCAGGAAGTAAAATCCGATACCCCTTATCTGGAAAAAAATTAGTAACACCATCAAAATTACTAAGTCCACCCATAAGTCCGTGAAGTATAATAATTGGAGTGCCTTCTCCCGTATCTATGTAACTGAATTTACCTTCTTTTTTTAGCTTATGAGTCATACTAAGTTAGTCATTTGTATTAGCAAAAGTACGCAATTTTATTTTCAACTTTCAATAAAATTTAAGAGTCTGATTTTCAAAATTATAAGCTAATTCACTTTTAAAGCGGTAAAACTTATTAACAATGTGGTAATTAGTGGTAAAAAGTGGTAAAACTTCTATATATTTGAAACAAGAAATTTTCAATTCAAATAACAATGCTCAACTTAATTGGGACATACGAGTGCAAAGCAGACATCAAAGGACGAATGATGGTGCCTACGGCTTTAAAAAAGCAGTTGGCTCCCGTTTCTGCAAGTGGCTTTGTGATTAAACGGGCAGTTTTTCAGCCTTGTTTAGAGTTGTATCCTATGGAAGAATGGAATTTGTTAATGGAGAAAATGAGTAAGTTGAATCGTTTCAACAGAAAGAACAACGATTTTATTAGAAGATTTACCGCAGGAGTTAAAACGGTTGAAGTGGATGCAGCAGGAAGATTGTTAATTCCGAAAGACCTAATCTCTTTTGCTGGAATTGAAAAGGAAATAGTAATTTCTTCAGCAATAAATATTATTGAAATCTGGGATAAAAATAAATACGAACAAGCTATTAATGATGCAGCCAGTGATTTTGCAGATTTGGCTGAGGAAGTAATGGGAGATGAAAGCGATGCAGGTAATGGAATATCATAATCCGGTATTATTAACCGAAACAGTCGATGGTCTAAACATCCAGCCCAACGGGATTTATGTGGATGTGACTTTTGGTGGCGGAGGTCACTCCCGAGAAATTATCAATAGGTTGGGAGAAAACGGAAGATTGATTGCTTTTGATCAAGATAAAGATGTGTTACAGAATAAAATTGAGGATCCAAGATTTTTATTGATTAATGAAAATTTCAGATATATAAAACGTTTTTTGCGTTTCCACGGAATTAAAGAAGTGGATGGAATTTTAGGAGATTTTGGGGTTTCATCACATCAGTTTGATGTTGCCGAAAGAGGATTCTCAACTCGTTTTGAAGCCAATTTGGATATGCGAATGAATCAAGATGCAAATTTTTCAGCATATGATGTAGTTAATAAATATCCCGAAGAAAAATTAAGAGCTGTTTTGTCGCAATATGGGGAGTTAAGAGCAGCTCCAGGAATGGCAAGGAAAATTTGTGAAGAACGTCAAGAATCAAAAATTATTTCTAGTGATCAATTAAAAAAAGCATTGAGAAGGTTTTTGCCTACGCATCGAGAACATAAAATTTTAGCACAAATATTTCAGGCAATTCGGATTGAAGTGAATCAAGAAATTGAAGTGTTAAAGGAGTTTTTGCTTCAAACGAATGAGGTTTTGAAGCCTGGAGGGAGATTGAGTTTGCTTTCTTATCATTCATTGGAAGATAGATTGGTAAAACGGTTTATTCGAAATGGACTTTTTGAAGGCGAACCAGAAAAAGATGTTTTTGGAAGAATGGAAGTGCCATTTAAAAGAATCGGAAAGTTTGTGATTCCCTCAAAAGAAGAAATTAAAAAAAATAACAGGGCAAGAAGTGCAAAGCTTCGTGTTGCTGAAAAATTATAAAATGTCTGGTCGAGCGCAGTCGAGACCTATTTGTATAAAAAAAACACTCGCTTTCGTGGGTAAATCATGAAAAAAAAAATTTACAACATATTAAAGGGGAAATTTTTAATAAGCGATGATGCTTTTAAAAACTGGCGATTTATCATATTTCTATCAGCTTTAGCATTAGTAATGATTGCAAGTTCACATAGAGCCGATAAAAAAGTACATAAAATTGCTCAGTTAAATAATGAAGTAAAAGAAATTAAAAGTGAATATGTAGATGTTCGAATGATATTGATGCAGGCAAAAATGGAAAGCAAAATAATAGCGGCAATGGAAAAACGAGGATTAAGCCCCTCGGAAATACCGCCACAGAAAATAATAATAACCACAAAAAAGTAGTGCGGTGCCAATTGAAGAAAAAAACATATTAAACCGCTTATATTTTGTCGCTGGAGGTATGCTAATCTTTGCGATACTTATTGCTATTAAATTAATTAACATCCAATTTGTTGAAGGTGAAAAATACCGTGAATTAGCAAAAAAGGATACAGTGAAAAATTGGGTAATCCCTTCAAGTCGTGGTAATATTTATGCCGATGATGGTAGTTTGTTGGCAACTTCAGTTCCAAAATATGAAATTCGTTTTGATGCAGTTACTGTTAAGGATGCCGCATTTAAAGAACACCTTCCTTCTTTATCCAAAGAATTAAGTAAGATGCTTGGAAAATCTGCTTCCTATTACCAAACAAAATTTAAAAAAGCCAGAACTAATAAAAACAGGTATTTATTGGTTGCCAAAAACTTAGGTTATACAGAATATGTTCAAGTAAAAAACTTTCCGTTATTAAACTTAGGTCCTTATAAAGGAGGTTTAATTGTTGAGCAACGTACCGTTAGAGAACATCCAATTGGTAAAATAGCAGAACGTTTGATAGGTAATGAAGTTAGTGGTAAACCCGGGTTTTATAAAGTGGGTTTTGAAGGTGCTTATAATGAATATTTAAAAGGAAAATCTGGACATCGCTTAAAGCAAAAAATTGCAAAAGGACAATGGAAACCTGTTTTTGATGAAAATGAAGTAGAACCTTTAGATGGTTACGATATTATTACAACCATTAATGTAAATATTCAAGACATTGCTCATCATGCTTTATTAAAACAATTGGAAAAATACGAAGCTGAACATGGATCTGTAATTGTGATGGAAGTGGCAACTGGCGAAATTAAAGCAGTTTCAAATCTTGGAAGAACTAAAACAGGAAAGTATTATGAAAAGCTCAACTATGCGGTTGGTGAAGCTATTGAGCCAGGTTCTACTTTTAAGGTAATGGCGATGATGGCTGCTTTAGAGGATAAAATAATTGACACGAGTACTGTAATCGATACCCAAAAGGGTTCTAAAAGATTTTACGGTAGAACGATTTCCGATTCACGTCGTGGAGGTTATGGTAAAATATCTGCAGCAAGATGTTTAGAAGTTTCCTCCAACATTGGATTGGCAACTATTATAGATGAAGGCTATTCTGCAAATCCTCAAAAATTTATTGATAGAATAAATAGTTTTAGTATTAAAGATTCTATAAGGTTGGGAATTCCAATTAAAGGAGAAGGTTATCCAGATATTCCTGAGCCTGGACATCCAAAATGGAGTAAAAATGCACTTCCCTCTATGGCTTACGGATATAATCTTGAACTAACCCCTTTGCAGATACTCACTTTTTACAATGCGATTGCTAATAATGGTGTAATGGTAAAGCCAAGATTTATTAATGAAGTTCGTGATTGGAATAAACCTATTTTGGTTTCTGAAAAGGAAATCATCAATCCTCAAATTTGTTCGCAAGAAACTATTTTACAGATTAGAGAGATTCTTAAAAATATTGTAGAGCGAGGGACAGGTAAAGGGCTATACTCCCCTTATTTTTCTATGGCAGGTAAAACAGGAACTGCACGTACAGAGTATTGGATGAAAGATTGGGAAGAGAATAGAAGGTATGTTTCTTCTTTTACGGGTTATTTTCCAGCAGAAAATCCCAAATATTCTTGCATAGTTGTGATTCATAAACCCGATTTAAAAGTAGGGTATTATGGAGCCGATGTTTCGGGACCTGTGTTTAAACGAATTGCTCAAAAAATATTTACCGATTCTCCTCTTATTGCTGAAGTGAATAATGTAAATGAAATAGAAAAAAACATACAGTTAGATTACGAAACTTATTATGATAAGTCTCAAAAAACATATTCATTCATTCCAAATGTACTCGGAATGGCTGGAATGGATGCTGTTTCCTTATTAGAAAATTTAGGTTTAGAGGTAAAAATAATTGGCAACGGAACCGTATCAAAACAATCCCTTAATTCTGATGAAAAATTAGAAAAAGGAAAACAAATAACATTGAATTTATCTTGATACTACTTAAAGACATATTGTATAAAGTAACTATCGAAAAAGTGATAGGAAATACTTCTGTGGCGATTCAGAATATAGAATTTGATTCTAGAAAAGCGGGATTGAATGATGTATTTATTGCTATAAAAGGAACTTTGTCTGATGGTCACGACTTTATTAAAAAAGCTTCAGGTCAAGGTGTAATTGCTGTTGTTTGTGAAGTTATTCCAAAGGAAATTATCAATGGAATCACCTATATTCAAACAGACGATTCACATAAAGCATTGGCGATTATGGCTGCTAATTTTTATGAAAATCCTTCAGAAGAATTAAAACTAATTGGAGTAACAGGTACCAACGGAAAAACAACGGTTACTTCTTTATTGTTTCAGTTATTTAAAAGGGCTGGGTATAAAGTAGGATTGCTTTCTACCGTAAAAGTAATGGTAGATAAAAAACAATACAAAGCTACTCACACTACTCCAGATTCTTTGACGATTAATCGTTATTTAAGAGAAATGGTTGAAGAAGGAGTCGATTTTTGTTTTATGGAAGTTAGCTCTCACGGAATTCATCAAAAACGTACTGAAGGTCTTCATTATAAAGGTGGAATTTTTACCAATTTATCGCACGATCATTTAGATTATCACAACGATTTTGCAGAATATAGAGATGTAAAAAAGTTGTTTTTCGACCAGCTTCCGAAGTCTGCTTTTGCCTTAACAAATGTAGATGACAAAAACGGAAGGGTAATGCTTCAAAACACCAAAGCTAAAAAACATACCTATGCTTTAAAATCGATAGCAGATTATAAAGCTCAGATTTTAGAGAACCAATTCAATGGTTTGTTATTAAAAATTAATAACCAAGAATTATGGACAAAACTCATCGGTAATTTCAATGCGTATAATTTATTAGCCATCTACGGAACGGCAGAATTACTAGGTTTAGAAACTATGGAAACGCTTCAGCTAATGAGTACTTTGGAGAGTGTAGATGGACGTTTTCAATATGTGGTTTCAGAAAAAAATGTGACTGCAATAGTAGATTATGCACATACGCCAGATGCTTTGAAAAATGTGTTGGAAACCATCAATTCTATTCGTACTAAAAATGAAGAATTAATAACAGTAATGGGCTGTGGTGGTGATCGTGATATAACCAAAAGACCTAAAATGGGGAATATCGCAGCGACTTTAAGTACCAAAGTGATTTTTACTAGCGATAATCCAAGAAGTGAAGACCCCAATGCGATAATTAACGCGATTGAAGAAGGAGTTCCGTCGGAATATTTCAACAGAACATTATCAATAGCCGATCGCAAACAAGCAATAAAAACCGCTTGCCAATTAGCAAATAGTGGCGACATTATTTTGGTAGCTGGAAAAGGACATGAAACCTATCAAGAAATTAAAGGAGAACGCTTCGATTTTGATGATTATAAAATTATTAACGAATTATTAATCGCCCTAAATAAATAATATATGCTGTATTATCTGTTCGATTTTTTAGAAAAACATTATCACATTCCAGGTGCAGGGCTATTTCAGTTTATCACATTTAGGGCTGGATTGGCTGTGATTTTTTCTTTATTAATCGCTACGGTTTATGGTAAAAAAATAATCAATTTTCTTAGAAAACAACAAGTGGGTGAAACCGTTCGAGATTTAGGATTGGATGGGCAAAACGAAAAAGCTGGAACTCCAACTATGGGAGGAATCATTATCATTTTAGCAACCATTGTACCGGTACTTCTCTTTGCGAAATTGGAAAATATTTATGTAATTCTACTTTTAGTAACCACGGTTTGGATGGGAACTATCGGTTTTATAGATGATTATATTAAAATATTTAAAAAGAACAAAGAAGGACTTTCAGGAAAATTTAAGGTAATCGGACAAGTTGGTTTGGGGATTATTGTAGGCACAACGATGTATCTACATCCAGATATTACCGTGCAACGTCAAAAAATTAAAGACCATCATACTATTGAGAACGCTTCTCAAAATAGGCTTCCAGAATTTTATCCCGAAGAAAACACCCTCTTAACAACCATTCCTTTTGTAAAGAAAAACGAATTTAATTACGAGAGTTTAGTTACTTGGGCTGGTGAAGGAGCGAAAAAATATGTTTGGATTGTGTTTATTCCAATTGTAATATTTATCATCACAGCAGTTTCAAATGGAGCAAATCTTACCGACGGAATAGATGGTTTGGCAGCGGGTACATCCGCAATAATTGGAATCACATTAGCGATTTTTGCTTGGGTTTCGGGTAACATCATCTTTGCCGATTATCTCAATATTATGTACATCCCAAATACGGGCGAAATGACCATTTTCATTATGTCTTTTGTAGGAGCGTTGATTGGGTTTTTATGGTATAATACCTATCCGGCACAAGTATTTATGGGTGATACAGGAAGTTTAACTATTGGAGGAATCATTGCTGTAATTGCTATTGCAATTCGAAAAGAATGGTTGATACCTGTTTTGTGCGGAATCTTTTTGTTTGAAAACTTATCGGTAGTAATGCAAGTAGGATGGTTTAAATATACTAAGAAAAAATACGGCGAAGGAAGGCGAATATTTAGAATGTCGCCCATTCATCATCACTATCAAATAAAAGGTTTTCACGAAAGTAAAATAGTAACACGATTTTGGATTGTTGGAATATTTCTAGCAATACTAACGATAGCACTTTTGAAAATTAGATAAAAAAAGCTCAGCGCCTTAGCGTCTTTGCGAGAAAATAAAAGTGAAGCATAAACAAAAAATAGCAATACTAGGAGCCGGAGAAAGCGGAGTAGGAACGGCTATTCTAGCTAAAAAAGAAGGGTTTGAAGTATTTGTTTCAGACTTCGGAAAAATAAAAGAAAAGTACAAACAAGTTCTTTTACATCATGAGATTAATTGGGAAGAAGAAGGCCATACAGAAACCAAAATTCTTTCAGCAACTATAGTTATGAAAAGCCCTGGAATTCCAGATTCGGCTCCAATTATTATTAAACTGAAAGAAAAAGGAGTAAAGGTGGTTTCAGAAATTGAATTCGCTTCAAATTACACCAATGCAACAATTATTGGTATTACTGGAAGTAATGGAAAAACTACGGTAGCAACTATGACGCATCAAATTTTAAAAGATGCAGATAAAAATGTTTCACTAGCAGGAAATATAGGAAAAAGTTTTGCTGAGCAAGTTGCTTCAGAAAATTTTGATGAATTTGTGTTAGAATTGAGCAGTTTTCAGTTAGACGGAATTGAAAAATTTGTTCCACATATTGCCATTTTAACCAACCTTTCGCCAGATCATTTGGATCGATATGATTTTAAATATGAAAACTATATCGAGTCAAAATTCAGAATTATAATGAATCAAACTAAAGATAATTTTTTTATTTACGATGCGGATGACGCAATGATTTTGAAGTGGATTTCAGAACACCAAATTAAATCTCAATTACTCCCTTTTTCAGTAACAAAAATATTAGAAAAAGGAGCTTATATAAAAAACAACGAAATAGTAATAAACATAGATAACAACCCATTTACGATGCCAATAACAGAACTAGGATTACAAGGACAACACAACGTTAAAAACGCAATGGCAGCCTCAACAGCTTCCAAATTATTAAGCATAAGAAAGGAAACGATAAGGCAAAGTTTAGAGAGTTTTCAAGGAGTAGAACATCGCCTTGAAAGTGTCTTAAAAATTAATAATGTCCGTTATATAAACGACTCAAAAGGAACCAATGTTAATGCAACATATTATGCTTTGGATAGTATGGAAGCACCTACAGTTTGGATTGTTGGAGGGGTTGATAAAGGCAATGATTACAGTGAGTTGTTTTCTTTAGTAAATGAAAAAGTAAAGGCAATAATTTGTTTGGGAGTTGATAATGATAAAATTGTAAAAGCCTTTGGGAATGTGGTGGATATTTTAGTAGAAACACATTCTATGGAAGATGCAGTTCAGGTTGCTTATCGGTTATCAAAAAAAGGCGATAATGTTTTGTTGTCACCTGCTTGTGCAAGTTTCGATTTGTTTGAAAACTATGAAGATAGAGGACGACAATTTAAAAATGCAGTAAGACATTTGTAGTAATTATACGAGTCTGCGAGAAATAATAATAAAATGAAAAAAATATTTCAACATACAAAAGGAGATAAAGCTATTTGGGCTGTAGTTGCTTTGTTGGCATTATTCTCGTTTCTTCCAGTTTATAGTGCTTCTAGTAATTTGGCATATTTGTATGGAGACGGAAGTACTTTGAAGTTTTTATTGAAGCATTTAGTCCATTTGTTTTTAGGTTTTGCTATTTTATATGGAGTACATAAAGTGCCTTATCATTATTTTAAAGGCTTATCAGTTCTTGCTTTACCAGTTGTAATTTTATTGTTAATTGTAACCATAACGCAAGGAACAACTATTGAAGGAGCAAATGCTAGTCGGTGGATACGAATTCCAGTGGTAGGTTTTACTTTCCAAAGTTCCACTTTAGCATCAGTAGTTTTATTAACTTATATAGCAAGGTACTTAGCCAAAATAAAAGATAAAGCAATCACGTTTAAAGAATCTTTATTACCACTTTGGTTGCCTGTTTTTTTAGTGCTTATTTTAATACTTCCAGCCAATTTTTCGACAGCAGCTATAATTTTCACCATGCTTTCTATCTTAGTATTTATTGGAGGTTATCCTACAAAATACTTACTAATTATACTTGCTTCAGGAATGTTGTTTTTAACCTTGTTTGTTGTTTCAGCAAAAGCTTTTCCAGGGGTGTTCCCGAATAGAGTAGATACTTGGATGAGCAGAATAGATAATTTTGTAGATGGGGAAGATACGGAAGCGGATTATCAAATCGAAAAAGCCAAAATAGCAATCGCTTCTGGAGGAATTACTGGATTAGGTCCAGGAAAAAGTATTCAGAAAAACTTTTTACCTCAGTCTTCTTCCGATTTTATTTACGCCATTATTGCTGAAGAATTTGGATTAGCTGGAGCTTTACTTTTAATAGTATTGTATATGTTTTTGTTATTCAGATTTGTGGTAGTCGCACACAAAGCTGAAACAGTTTTCGGAAAATTATTAGTCATTGGAGTCGGATTACCCATTGTGTTTGTAGCATTAATAAATATGGCCGTTGCTGTTGAAATATTTCCAGTAACAGGACAAACATTACCTTTAATTAGTAGCGGTGGCTCATCAATATGGATGACTTGTTTAGCAATAGGAATGGTATTAAGTGTAAGTGCAAAAAGAGAAGTAATAATAAAAGAGGAAGAAGAACAAAATCCATTGGATGTTTTGAGTCAAGCAATATAGATATACGTAGCCTGCAGAAAAAAAACTAGAAGAGAATACATAAAGTAAAGAAATTTTATAAAATTAGGATAAAAGTAAAGTGAATAAAAAATACAAATTCATAATAAGCGGAGGCGGAACAGGAGGTCATATCTATCCTGCGATAGCGATTGCAAACGAATTAAAAGTGTGCTATCCCAACGCAGAGTTTTTATTTGTAGGAGCAAAAGACCGAATGGAAATGGAAAAAATTCCACAGGCAGGTTATGAAATTAAAGGTCTTTGGATTTCGGGATTGCAACGAAGTTTGTCTTTAAAAAACTTGATGTTTCCTTTTAAACTGATTTCGAGTTTATGGGCTTCCAAAATAATAATTAAAAATTTTAAGCCAGATGTAGCAATAGGTACTGGAGGTTATGCAAGTGCTCCTTTGTTACGAGTAGCTTCTAATAAAGGAATCCCCTGTTTGATACAAGAGCAAAATTCGCACGCAGGCATTACCAACAAATGGCTAAGCAATAAAGCTAAAAGTATTTGTGTGGCTTACGATGGAATGGATGAATTTTTCCCTTCCAATAAAATAAAATTAACAGGAAATCCTGTACGACAAGATTTGTTGGACATTTCAACCAAAAGAGAAGAAGCAATTTCATTTTTTAAGTTGAATCCCAACAAAAAAACAATATTAATTTTAGGTGGAAGTTTAGGAGCTAGAAGAATCAATGAATTAATTTGTTCTTCATTGAGTTTGTTTGAGAAATTGAATTTGCAAGTCATTTGGCAATGCGGAGGTTTTTATTATGAAAACTACAAAAATAAAGAAACGGATACCGTACAAATTCATGCTTTTTTAAACCGAATAGATTTGGCTTATGCAGCTTCCGATTTTATTATTTCTAGAGCGGGAGCTTTGTCAGTCTCAGAATTGTGTTTGGTTGGAAAACCGGTGATATTTATTCCTTCACCAAATGTAGCCGAGGATCATCAAACAAAAAATGCGTTGGCGATTTCAAATAAAAATGCAGCAATATTAATCAAGGAAAATGAATTGGACTCCATGTTTGAAACGGAATTTTCAGCATTGATTTCTTCTGAAGACAAACAACAAAAATTTTCAAAAAATATAAAAAGTTTAGCCAAACCAAATGCAACCAAAGAGATAGTTGCAGAGATTAATAGATTATTAGAATTGTAAAATGAATAACCTAAAAAACATACAGAATTTTTACTTCGTAGGTATCGGAGGGATTGGGATGAGTGCTTTGGCTCGTTACTTTAATCTTGAAGGAAAATCTGTGTTTGGTTATGATAAAACACCATCAGAAATTACAGAAGCTTTGATAAAGGAAGGGATACAAATTCAGTTTGAAGAAGATATTTCTTTAGTGCCTAAAAACATTCGGAATAACGAAAATACGCTGGTAGTATTTACCCCTGCAATTCCAGAAAGTAATAAGATTTTATCATGGTTTACTTCAGAAAATTTTTGGTTGCTAAAACGAGCAGCAGTTTTGGGCGAAATTTCAAAGAATGCTATGTGTTTAGCAGTAGCAGGAACACACGGGAAAACCACAACCTCAGCGATTTTAGGTCATTTACTAGCGGAATGCAATATGCCTGTAACCGCATTTTTAGGAGGTGTTACAGAGAATTATAATTCTAATTTAATATACAAAGGAAGTGAAATAATGGTGGTAGAAGCCGATGAATTTGATCGTTCATTTTTGCAATTAAAACCAAACATTGCTTGTATTACTTCAATGGATGCAGACCATTTGGATATTTATTCAGATGTTTCCGATTTAGAAAATACCTTTATTGAATTTTCAAAATTACTTCCGAATTCAAAAAACTTACTTTTTAAGAAAGGACTTCCATTAAAAGGAAACACGGTTTCGGTAACTGAAACTGCCGATTTTCAAGCACAAAATATACGAATTGATAATGGAAGCTATGTGTTTGATTTAAAAACACCGACTGAAATAATTGAAAATTTACGATTCCATTTACCGGGTCGTCATAATATGTTTAATGCTGTTACAGCTTTGGGTATGGCAATTCTTGCAGGTTCCCCAACCGATTGCTTGCCCAAAGCTTTACAGAATTTTAAAGGAGTAAAAAGAAGGTTTTCCTATAAAATAAAAACAAAAAATTTGATTTTGATTGATGATTATGCACACCATCCAACCGAAATTGAAGCTGTATATCAAGCGGTTACTGAAATGTATCCAAATAAAAAGAAATTGATTGTGTTTCAGCCACATTTATTTTCACGAACAAGAGATTTTGTTTCAGAATTTGCGAAGAGTCTTTCAAAATTTGATGAAATCATCTTATTAGATATCTATCCTGCGAGAGAAGTATCGATTGAGGGTGTAACTTCAAATTGGTTGTTAAATAATATTGAGAATGAACATAAAAAGCTTGTTTCAAAAAACGAATTACCAGCAGAAATAGAAGCTTCAAAATGCATGGTTAAAATTATGGCAGGCGCTGGTGATATTGGAGTTGAAGTGGATAAAGTAACAAAATATTTATTAGATGAAAATTAACTGGGGTATCATAAAGTTTTTGTTAATCACAAGTTTAGTTGTGTTCTTATTTGGTTTCAGTAAGCAACGAAATAAGCAACGAAAAATACATAAAATAAGCCTTGATTTTAAGAATGAAAACAGAATGTTTATCACGCCAAATACGGTTAATAAATTGTTAATACTAAATAACGATACCCTTACGAGCATTGGCAAAGAAACTTTAGTTTTGAAAGAGATGGAGAAAAGATTGTTGGAAAACCCAATGATTAAAGATGCAGAGGTTTATATCACTATTGATGGTGTGTTGGGAGTGAAGTTGGAACAACGCAATCCTGTAGCTAGAGTTACAGGTTCGCCGGATTTTTACTTGGATGAAGATGGAAAGAAAATGCCAATGTCGTCTGTTTATTCAGCAAGAGTTCCGATAATTAGCGGAATAAGTGAAAAATATTTTTTAGAAGTTTCTCACTTGGTGAATGAAATTAGAAAAGATGAGTTTATGAAAGAGTATGTAGTTGGATTAGATGTTGATCCAAATGGGGAAGTAAAATTAATAGTACGAAAAAACAATTTTAAAGTGCTTTTTGGAAAAACGGAAGATATAGATAATAAGTTCCAAAAATTTAAAGCGTTTTATAAACTAACAAAACAAGATAGTTTACTTGAAAGCTATGGCTTGGTGAATTTAAAATTTACAAATCAAGTGGTAGCCACAAAATGGAAAGCCAATGGAGAATAATAAAATAGCGGTAGGATTAGACATCGGTACAACCAAGATTGTTGCTATGATTGGGCAGTACAATGAGTATGGAAAACTGGAAATTTTAGGTGTAGGAAAATCTAAAAGTTTGGGAGTTCACAGAGGCGTAGTAAATAATATTACGCAAACCATACAATCTATTCAGCAAGCGGTACAAGATGCGGAAACCTCTTCAGGAATGAAAATTTCTGATGTGGTTGTAGGAATTGCTGGGCAACATATTCGCAGCCTTCAACACAGCGATTATATCACTCGAACAGATAGTGAAACAGTTATTGATGAAGGTGATATTGAAAACCTTTGCAATCAAGTTCATAAGTTAGTAATGCTTCCTGGCGAAGAGATAATTCATGTGCTTCCACAAGATTTTAAAGTAGATGGGCAAAGTGAAATAACAGAACCCATTGGAATGTACGGTGGAAGATTAGAAGCTAATTTTCATGTAGTTGTTGGACAAATTTCTTCCATTCGAAACATAGGAAGATGTATTAAAAGTGCAGGTTTAGAAATGTCTGGAATCACTTTAGAACCCTTAGCTTCAGCAAATGCAGTATTGGGAAAAGAAGAAAAAGAAGCAGGTGTTGCATTGATAGATATTGGAGGAGGAACCACAGATCTTGCTATTTTTAAAGACGGAATAATTCGCCATACAGCAGTAATACCCTTTGGTGGGAATGTAATAACTGAAGATATTAAAGAAGGTTGCTCCATCATCGAGAAACAAGCAGAATTGCTAAAGGTAAAATTCGGATCTGCTTGGCCAGGTGAAAATAAAGACAACGAAATTGTTTCAATCCCAGGGTTACGAGGAAGAGAGCCAAAAGAAATTACGTTGAAAAATCTTTCAAAAATAATTCACGCTCGGGTTATTGAAATTATAAACCAAGTTTATTTAGAAATACAAAATTACGGACACGAAGAGCAAAAGAAAAAATTAATCGCTGGAATCGTTTTAACAGGAGGAGGCGCACAATTAAAACATTTAAAACAGTTAGTCGAATATATTACGGGAATGGATACCAGAGTAGGTTACCCTAACGAGCATATGGCTGGCGAAAGCGATAGCGAAGTTACCAGTCCAATGTATGCAACAGCAGTAGGCTTAGTACTTAACGGTTTAGAAAATAAAAGAGTTTTAGAAACAGAAGAAGTAATTGATGAAGAAATAACAGCAGCTACTGAAGAAGAAGATGTGATAGATGAAGAAAAATCAAAATTAAAAAGAAAAGGATTTTTTGAAAGATTTTCAGATTCTTTGAAAGAATTTTTAGATAAAGCAGAATAACACTTCGACAAGCTCAGTGAACGAGAGTAGTCGAAATAAAAAAATAGTATAATACCAAACCAACAACCTCGCAAAAAATAAAATCATGAGTAGTAACAAAGAAATGGAAAGTATCGAATTCGACATGCCAATCAACAAATCCAATGTCATAAAAGTCATTGGTGTAGGAGGCGGAGGAAGTAATGCAATTAACCACATGTTTAGTCAAGGGATTAATGGGGTAGATTTCGTTATTTGTAATACAGACTCACAAGCGTTAGAAAGCAGCTCAGTTCCCATTAAAATTCAATTAGGAATTACCCTAACCGAAGGATTAGGAGCTGGAGCCAACCCTCAAGTTGGAGAACAATCTGCTGTAGAAAGTATGGAAGATATTAAGTCAATGCTTTCAACCAACACAAAAATGCTATTTATTACCGCTGGTATGGGAGGAGGAACTGGTACAGGAGCCGCGCCTATTATTGCGAGAATGGCTAAAGATATGGGGATTTTAACAGTTGGTATTGTTACTATTCCTTTTGCATTTGAAGGAAAAATGCGAAACGATCAAGCAAATATTGGTGTTGAAAAACTAAGAGATAATGTCGATTCTCTTATTGTAATCAATAATAATAAGTTACGTGATGTATATGGTAATCTTGGTTTTAAAGCAGGATTTTCAAAAGCAGATGAAGTCTTAGCTACAGCAGCTCGTGGTATAGCTGAAGTAATTACCCATCATTATACACAAAATATAGATTTACGTGATGCCAAAACGGTACTCTCAAATAGCGGTACAGCTATTATGGGAAGCTCAAGTGCTAGTGGATCTAACAGAGCTGCTGAAGCAATTTCTAAAGCTTTGGATTCTCCTTTGTTAAACGATAATAAAATAAAAGGTGCCACCAATGTTTTATTGCTAATTGTTTCTGGAGTTGAAGAAATTACCATTGATGAAATTGGAGAAATTAGTGACTATATTCAGAGCGAGGCTGGACACGGAGCTAATATTATTATGGGAGTTGGAGATGATGATTCTTTAGAAGATTCAATTGCAATTACTGTTATCGCTACCGGTTTTAACGTAGAACAACAAAACACCATTGTAAATGCGGAATCAAAAAAAGTAATTCATATCCTAGAAGATGAACAGAAAGCGGAACATGTGTTGGTTGCAGATAAAAATGAATCACCTTCAAATCCAATGTCTGAACCTATAAATAATGTAGTTAAAACTCCAATAATTAAGCATACTCTTTTTGAAGAAGAAGAGGAAATAGTTGAAGTTGCTTCTCCTAAAGTTCCTTTTGAAGATTTTATTGAAACATCAGAGTTGATTAAGGATTTAGATATTTCATATGAGGAGATTGATATTCATCATTTAGCCGAATTTAAACAAGTAAATATCAACGAAATTGACGTTAATGAATTTGTCATAGTAGATGCAGTTTCAGAAGAGGAGGCAGCTGAAGAATTTACAGAAGTTGAAAGAGATACTGTAAATTCAGAAGATCAAATATTAATGTTCGATTTGGATGTAAATCCTGTATCTGCAGGTTCTTCAGAAAGAAAAGAACAGCCTAAAAGACAAGTAAAAGAGCTAGAATCAATAGCGACTAATATTGAAGAAATAGAAGTAAGTGACCATATTGAAGTGGCTCCTATTACAGAGGTTTCCAAAGAGAAAACGATTACCTATAGCTTGGATGATTATCAAGAAATGGAAAATCATTTAAGTGAAGCAAAGCCAGCTATAAACGAAGAGGAAATTTCTGAAGAAGAAATAGTTTTTGAAACTAGAACTATTGAAGAAAAAGAAAAACCAAGCACAGAAGAAAATACTGAAAGCGATCCTCTTAATATGCCAATTTCGCAAGTTTTAATTGATCAAGCAGAGAAGCGAAAACGAAAAATGAAGGACTTTAATTATAAATTTAAAAATAGGAATTCTCATATCGATGAAATTGAAAAAGAACCTGCTTATAAACGAATGGGAATTGAATTAGACGAAAATACAAATCAAGAATTAAACATTTCTAGAACATCACTAAATACCGATGATGATGAAATAGATTTACGTACTAATAATTCTTTTTTACACGATAATGTAGATTAATAATTTACACTTTAAGCCGAAATCCCGAGAACTTAAGTTTGTTCTTGGGTTTTTTTATGTTATTCATTTTTGGATTGACTGCGAGCCTTTTTTAGAGCGAAGCAATCTCTTGAATTATAACCTTTTTTAATTTCTAATTATTGACGTCAATTTTAATACCTTTGCAATCCATAAATTTAAAGAAGCGATGAATTTAGAAAAGAAAATAATGAATGCGATAAAAACTGCAATGAAGGCAAAAAACCAAATGGCTTTAGCGGCATTAAGAGCTGTGAAATCTGAATTGATTTTAGCAAAAACCAGCGGGTCTTCTGAAGAAATAACAGAAGCAGACGAAAACAAAATCCTTCAGAAATTAGTAAAGCAACGCAAGGATAGTGCAACCATTTTTTCTGAACAAAACAGAGAAGATTTAGCTACTCCAGAACTGGAACAAGCAGAAGTGATTTCGCAATTTTTACCAGCTCAAATGAGCGAAGAAGAAGTTGCAAAAGTTGTCGCAGAAGTAATTGCGCAAACAGGAGCGAGTTCTATGAAAGATATGGGAAAAGTAATGGGAATTGTTAATGGGAAATTAGCTGGAAAATCGGATAGCAAAACTATTTCAAGTATTGTGAAAGCTAAATTGAATAGCTAATTTTTTAAAAGATGTACTCTGCATATGTTATTTATTCGTCAATATATAAAAGGACTTATACAGGACTAACAAATAATTTAGAAAGAAGGCTTAAAGAACATAACAATAAAAAGAATAAGTCAACAAAAGCTTATGCTCCTTGGAAATTAATTTATCAAGAAGAATTTGCAACAAGAATTGAAGCTAGAAAAAAAGAAAAATATTTGAAATCAGGAAATGGAAGAGAATATTTAAAAACAATAATATTGGCCTCGTAGTTCAACTGGATAGAATATCAGATTTCGGCTCTGAGGGTTGGAGGTTCGAATCCTCTCGAGGTCACAGATTAAAGACACAATGGATACTTAATTGTAACTGTTGTGTTTTTTTTTATTTAAAGAAGTTATGAATATATAATTGAAAAAGATAGAATATCAGACCTGCCACGCCGGCAGGCGGGTTTCGGCTCTGAGGGTTGGAGGTTCGAATCCTCTCGAGGTCACAAATTAAAGCCATACTCATAAGTGTGGCTTTAACTATATAGAATCAGGGCAAACTTATACTTTTATTTTAAAAAATAGAAAGTCAACGATATCAATAGGCTTTCTTTCAAGGAACCATAATCTTGTAAGTTGAGATTTCATAACTCCTTGATTATCTGTTACAATTAAAAAATATGAGTTTGCCTTGTAAATAGAATAACCCTACTTACTATTTATTTATTTTTTATTATATTGCAATCACAAACTTTGTGAAACAAAAAATATTTTTGTTTACCTCCCCCGCGTAGTTTAGGTATTTTTAATTAATTTTTAAAAACTTTAAATTATGAAATCACACACACACACACACACACAAGCGTAGTCTTTTTAGACTTATTGCCATCATTATGCTGTTACCTTTAATAGTGTTTTCTCAAGAGAAACAAGATTATTTTGTGCTAATTTAGGAATGATACAAAAAACGACCAATGCAGATCAAACATTTAAATTAGAAAGTTTAATACCCAATCCAGCTTCCAACCAAGTATCAGTTAATTATATTACAGATGGAGCCAACTCTGCTTACGTAATGGTTGTAAATATGAATACAGGTAGTAGCGACAATTATATACTTGACATAACACAATCGAGTACTGTTTTAGATATTTCAACATTCACCACAGGGCTTTATAACATTATTTTAGTATGTGATGGCGAGGTACAAAACTCAAAATTTTTTTTAAAACTATAATCGTAACTAATCAGTCCCAAATATATTGTTTTTTTTCATGACAAAAAGGCATTGAAGAAATATTGTTTTTCATGTCATTTTTTCAGTGTTTTTATTTGGTAAATTATACTTCTTTGTGTAATTTCAT
>JAKITD010000039.1 GCA_021648265.1 Flavobacteriaceae bacterium
CAGTAGTGGTATGCGAGTACGTTTGGCATTTGCTGTGGCTGCTCATTTAGAACCTGATATTTTAATTGTAGATGAGGTATTGGCCGTTGGCGATGCCGAGTTTCAAAAAAAGGCGATTGGGAAGATGCAGGATATTTCTAAGGGAGATGGAAGGACTGTTTTGTTTGTTAGTCATAATATGGCGGCGGTTAAGAGTTTGTGTACGAGAGGAATTGTGTTAGAGAATGGAAAAATGATTTTTGAAGGAGACACTAATATTGCTATACAGAAATACTTGCAGAATTTTTCGCAAGTGAAAATTAATTATGAGAATAGAGAAGTTATTACTGGAATAAAAACTATTAATTTTTTTAATTCAAAAGAGACAGAAATAAATTCGATTGTTGTTGGGGAAAAAGTGAAAGTAAAATTTATGTACTCTAACAATAACCATAAAAAAATTTCAATATCTATAGGTTTTTTTGACAGTTATTTAAATTTCATGTTTAGTTGTCGTAGTGATATAATTGATGTTATGTATGATAAAAATGAAGGGGAAGCTATATTGATTATAGATAAATGGCCATTAAGTGAAGGGTATTATTCTTATAATATCGGTGTGCATTTAGGAAATCAGGTAATCGAAAGTGTTAAAAATGCTGGAGGGTTTAACGTATTAAGAGGAGACTTTTATGGCTCAGGGAAGCTCCCAGGGCATAAGAAATCGTTTTATATAGACTATAAATATTTCTAAATGATGTTTAAGAATTTGATAAAGAAATTTGTAAAACCTTTTGTTACTTTTATTATTAAAGAAATAAAAAAAGAAGATAGGTCTAATCGAGAAAAAGCAAAGAAAAAAGTTGTTAATTCTTTTCAAAGTATAGGTTATGGGTGTAGATTTAATGGTATTGATAGAACGATTCTTCATCCTGAAAAAATTATTATAGGTAATAATGTCCATATAGGTAATAATGTCTTTATTCATGGAGCTGGTGGTTTAATAATTGGTGATAACACACATGTTTCGAGAAATGTAACGATTTATACTGTAAACCATGATTATAATGATACTGCACTACCGTACAGTATAAAAAGTGTATATAAGTCAGTAAATATTGGAAAAAATGTTTGGATTGGAATGAATGTTTCGATAGTGCCAGGTGTAAATATAGGAGATGGAGCAATAATAGGGATGGGTACAGTTGTAAGTAGGAATATTAATGATTTAGAGGTTGTGGGGTCTTCTAAGTCAAGATTACTTAAAAAGAGAGATGCTTTGCATTATAAAAGTTTGGTCGAAAATAAGCAATATGGGGGTGTTAATGGTAAACTTTTAGAATCGAGTTCTTTAGAGCAGTTTTTACCAAGCTATAAGGATAATAAAGAAAAATCTATCGTATTTGTTTTGGGAACAGGAAGGTCTGGGTCAACCTCAATTGTAGATATATTGAATCAGCATCCTTTTTGTAAAGCATTTCATGAAGATATAAAACAACTAATCCGGTTGAGCACAAGAATTGCACAAGACAAAAATAATAATGACTCGTTTATAGAGATTGAAAATCTTTTAGCGACAAAAATTTGGAATGCTACAGATGATAATTTATTAATTCATTCTGATCAAAGGTTTTGGAATTTAGTTCCATTTTTGTCAAGTTATTTTCCAAATTCTAAATTTATTCATCTTTGGCGAAATCCTATTAATACAGTGAAGTCTATGGCGTTAAGAGGTTGGTATAAAGATGATGAATATCCACGGATAAACAATCATGATTGGGCTAAATATAGGTTACAGGGAGATCAATCTGGGGGTTTTACCACTAAGCAGTGGAATGATTTAAATAATATTCAAAAATGTACTTGGTATTGGGTTAAAGTTAATAAAACTATAAAGAATGATTTGGAGAAAATTTCTAGTGATCGTGTACTATCAATAAGGCTGAGAGACTTAGATAGTAATTTTGATAATTTGATTAAATTCCTAGATGTTAGTCCTTTTATATTTGAAAATTCACGAAGTAATGCTGGAAAACATCAAGATGATTATAATAGTAGTATTGATAGTTTTATTTTAAAAGAAGTTGAAAAGTATAATTTTAAAATTGAATAAATTTGGGGTTTTTGAAAAAAAAAAAATGTTACTTAGTTAGGTTTGTGAAAATGTTTCGATTTCAACTTTGATCATTCGTTTTATTCTGTTTCAATAGTCAAAATCATCATCCACTATCGTTAGTTACAGTTCAATACTATTATATAATGACCTAAAGATAAAAACATAATGATGAAATACTTGTCGTAATTATGATTTTTAAATTATTTCTTGAGAATATATAAAATAACATACTTAGGTTTTTAATTAATTTAATAGGTTTACAAAAAATAATTGAAAAAGTTGCTAATTAGACTTTTATGAAGATGAATTTAATTGATAAATAATAATAACATATTAATAAATATACTAACCCGAAGCTCAAACAGGCCTGTTGGGTTTCAGAAATGCTATAAGTCTGTAAAAAATCAAACTTATAAAAATGTTAGGCATATTGTGTCTTACGATGATGAGAAGGATTTAGTTTATTTAAAAGAATTAGATATAGATTTAGTTTTTGTTCATAAGGATAAGAATAGTATTAATACAAATGAAGTTGATAGTGATGGGAATTTAAAAGCACCCTATAATTTATATTGCAATAAACTGTTAGATACTGTTGATGAGGGCTGGATATTATTTTTGGATGATGATGATAATTTATATCATAATAAAGTATTAGAAGAAATTGTTTCCATAATTAAAAAGGAAGATGAGGATACCTTATTTATATGGCAAATGCGTTATCCAAATGGAAAAGTTCTCCCATCAAACCAATTAATTAAAAATAAAAAAATTGTAAAATTTAATATAGGGAGTCCTTGTTTTTTATTTCATTCAAAATATAAAAATAAAGCACGATGGGATGATTATAAGGTTTCAGATTTTCGTTTTTTAAATACGCTATCTAATCAAATTCCAAATAAAATATTCTTAACAAAGATTGTAGCTCAAATTAATAATTATGGAGATTTAGGAAGTAGAAATGATGTGTTAGTAAAGAGTAGTAAAATAGTAGGCCATTTTTTTAATAAAACCCTATTCTGGTATTTTATTCCAAAAAAGCATTTTGAATTATTTGGGATGAATATTTTCCAATCGAAAACTTATAATGAGCTCATTAATAAAATTAAGAATAAATTAAATTTTTAAATTAAAATTTGCATACATGAAAAACTGGATAAAAAAACAAATCAATAAGTTACCGCATGTAAGGACATTATATGCAGAAAATAAAAAATGGAAAAAATATTCAAGAAAACCGCCAGGACATTATTATTCTCCTATTGTAAATATTCCTCAAATTAAAAATAATGAAGAAAAAATTTGGAACAAAACCATTTCTGAAATTAAAGCAATAAAATTTAATGATAATGAACAGTTAGAACTTCTAAAAGAATTGTCTCAATATTATCATGAATTGCCTTTTAAGGAAAACCAAACCAATGGATTGCGATATTATTTTAAAAACACTTACTATTCCTATACAGATGCTATAGTTTTGTATAGTATGATTCGGCATTTTAAACCAAAAAAAATAATCGAGTTGGGTTCAGGTTTCTCTTCGGCAGTTATGATGGACGTAAATGAAATTTTTTTTAACAACAATATAGATTTAACTTTTATTGAACCCTATCCCCAAAGACTAAAAACACTTTTAAAAGAAGAAGACGTTAAGAGATATAAAATTATAGAAGAAGATGCTCAAGAATTAAATTTAGATATTTTTAAAACTCTAGAAAAAGGAGATATACTCTTTATTGATAGTACACATGTTGCTAAAACAGGAAGTGATGTTAATTATATATTGTTTTCAATTTTGCCTTCTTTAAAAAAGGGAGTTCTTATTCATTTTCACGATATCTTCTTTCCTTTTGAATATCCTAAAGAATGGGTTTATGAGGGGAGAAATTGGAATGAAACCTATTTTTTAAGGGCTTTTTTAATGTATAATGATTCATTTCAAATTAAACTTTTTTCACAGTATATTCATAGTTTTTATAAAGATGCTTTTAGTGAAATGCCATTATCACACAAAAATACAGGAGGTAATATTTGGATAGAAAAAATTAATTAATAGAAAATTACTATTTTAAAAAATATGCCTAAGGTTTCAATTATAGTTCCCAATTACAACCACGCTTCTTTTTTAAAGGAACGATTGGATGCTGTTTTTAATCAAACGTTTCAAGATTTTGAAGTCATATTGTTAGATGATGCTTCAACAGATAATAGCGTATCTATTCTAAATGAATATGCGAAAGACAAACGGGTAACTCACTTCATTATAAATAAGAAAAATAGTGGTTCTCCATTTAAACAGTGGAAAAAGGCATTGGAACTAGCTCAAGGAGATTATATTTGGATTGCTGAAACTGATGATTATTCATCAACCATGTTTTTATCAAAAGTGATGGAAGCATTTAATCATTCTTCAAATCCAGATATTGTTTTTGTAGGAACAACCAATGTAAACGAGTTTAATGAGGGTATTGGGAATAGTTCTAGAATAGAAAGAAAGTATAAGGATCTTTTTTCAAAGAATTTTAATATTGAAGGAAAGGTATTTCTTGAAAAGTTTTTACCAAATTTTTGTGTAATTAGAAATATGAGTTCGGCAGTTTTCAAAAAATCTGTAGGAACTTTAGGTGTAAAAAATGTTGAAGAGTTTAAAGTAATAGGAGATTTTTATTTTTGGGTTTATTTATGTTCTATAAATTGTAATTTTTTCTATTTATCAGAAAAATTAAATTTTATGCGAAATCATTCAAAAACGGTAAGAAGGAATAAGAGTTTGAGTCTGCTAAAAGATAAAGAATATAAAAAAATACACAAAGAGGTTGTTAGAAGAAATGTTTTTAATTTTAAAGTTCTTTCAATTCTAGTTAAATATTATATAAAAAAGAAAATTGTTTAAATTATGAGGATTTTATTGGTCACAAGCAATTTTTATTTAGCAGAAGGTGCCATTGCAAAAGGGATTGTAAAAGCTTTAGATAAAGATGAGGTTTTTTTCTTTTCTGTTCATGATTTTAAATATAGGTTTAAGGAGTTTATAGATTTATCTAATAAAGTTGATGTTATACATTGGCTTTTTAACGTAGGGAATTTAAACGAAAAATATACCAATTATTTTAGAAATTCACCTGCACCAAATATTGCTACGGTGCATCATGTTTGCCAAGATGAAATGTATAAAATTGAGGAAGCATCTTATGCAAATGTAATACACGTAGTGTCTATTGAATGGTTAAAATATTTACAGTGTTTTACTCAAAAACCTGTATTATTAGCAAATTTAGGTATTGATATTGGTAAATTTAAAGAACTTCAAACAACATTATATTCTGGTCAAGGGATTTTGAAAATTGGTATGATGGGTTTTTATCCTGGAAAAAACAACCGTAAACGAATTGATATAGCAATTGAAGTTTTTAAAAATCTAATAGAAAAAAAAATAGCAATTGAGTTAGTAATTCAAGGTGGAGGTTGGGAAAAGTACTATAAGGAGTTTGATGAAATTGGCTTAAAGTTTAATCATTCAAAATTAGAATCCGATGCGAAAATAGTATTGTTTTTTGAAAAGGTTCATATTTATTTGTGTTCATCAGATATTGAAGGTGGACCATTTCCTGTGTTAGAAGCAATGGCTTCAGGTATTCCAGTAATTTCAACAAAAGTTGGTTTAGCAGATGATTTACTAAAGCAGGGCGGAGGACTGTTATGTGAAAAAAGAGATGTAAAAAGCTTAACAGAAGCAGTAATAAAGGTTAAAAATAACAACAAATTATATAAAAGGTTTTCTAATGAAGCTAAGGTTATTGCTGAAAATTACGATTGGTTCCAACTTAATAAAGAATTTAGTAAGTTATATACGGAAACTATAATATCTTGGGAAGAACATAATGCAACTAAATGGGAATATCAAAAAAAGGATATAATTAAAGCTGAAGAACAACGAATAACCGAGCAGTTGTATAATAATATTCATCAAGTTAGAAGCTTGTTACATAATAAAAACTTCAAAGAAGGAATAAAATTGATGACTAAAATATTATTCAGTAAAAAAATAGATTTTTATAGAAAAAGTAACCTTTTGAAAGAATCAATATCTTTTTTTATTAGAAGATGAAATTTATGTTTTTATCATTCTATAAATAAAGTTTACAAGATTTGTAATAAAATGTTTTATGTGAGACTCTGCGCTCTCTTTATGTATCTTTGTACTAAGGCCTATATAAATTAATTTTTGAAACCAAACCTAAAAATAATCATCTTCGACGGTTCCTTTAAAACCACCACCTTTATCAACAGGCTGGCAAAAGGCTTGTCAAAAAATCACGAGGTTTTTATAGTTGGTTTTAATAACACCTTAGAAAACAAAATCTCAAAAATAAAGTACATCGATTTAGGTAGTTCCCAAAACTTAATCAACCTACTTTGGCAAAGCAAATGGTTGGCAACAAAACGGTTATTTAAAACAGGAAATTTTAAAACTTTTTTTAAAACCCTAAAAAATATATTTACACTCAACAAAAAGCAATTAAAACAAGATAATTTTAATACTGTCTTAAAGCTTATTAAACCAGATATTGTTCACGTACAATGGCAATCACTACTATCTTGGTGCGAAGATGCTTTATTACAACAAAAATATAAATTTGTAATTAGTCAACGAGGATACCAAAGCAATGTACGTCCGTTTGTGAATCAAGAAAATTTCGAATATTTACAAAAATGGTATCCTAAGTTTGCTGGATTTCATAGTGTTTCAAAAGCCATTGCTTTAGAGGGAGATAAAATATATTCTTCAAATAAAAAGATAAATAAAGTAGTCTATTCTGGTTTTGATTTTAGTAAACTTATTTTCAACAAAGAATATCAAAAGCAAGAACCGCTTCAAATTCTTTCCGTAGGAAGACCTCATTGGAAAAAGGGATATTCAGATGCTTTCCAGGCTTGTAAAATTCTGAAAGAAAAACAAATCGATTTCAATTATACTATTATCGGAATTACAGAACAAATCGAAGAACTATTATACCTAATAAACGATTTAGGCTTACAAAAAAGTATAATCTTATTACCAAAAATATCTCAACAAGAAGTATATCAAAAAATGGAGGATGCTTCTATATTTTTATTACCCAGTTTAGAAGAAGGGATTGCAAATGTTGTTATTGAAGCCATGGCATTGGGTATTCCAGTAATTAGTACTAATTGTGGTGGGATGGAAGAATTGATTATAGATAAAAATTATCAGCGGCTACTGAGCGGAGTCGAAGTAAAAGAAGAAAATAAGCCTAATAAAACTGGCTGGTTAGTCCCCACTAGAAATCCAGAAGCATTAGTATCAGCAATTATTGATTTTACAAAAACTCCAGATTCTAAAATTAAAGAAATCCGATTGGCTGCAAGACAGAAAGTAGCGAAGCAACATAGTGAGGAGATGATGGTTTCGGGGATGGAAACACTTTATTTTGAGGTTTCCTGTCACTCAGAAAGATGAACCTTGTCATTCAGAGGGAGGCACGACCGAAGAATCTCACTAATAAAAGATTCCTCCTAAGGTCGGAATGACAATGTTACTCCTTTTGTCATTCAGAACAAACGAGGCACGAGAGCCGTGAAGAATCTCGTTTACTATAAGAGATTCCTCGTTATACTCAGAATAACAAAAAAACAGTAATTTAGCATTCATATGAAAACCCAAATAATCCCCATAAAACCCACTTTCGCAAAAGTTCAAAAAAATCACAGCCAGTCCGACCTCAGGCGGAAACTCAACAAAGAATCGATCTGTATTTTTACTGCAATAGGTTTTTTTCTAGATCAAGATACCTATTGGAAAGATGAGGTGGTTTTACCAGCAGCTTCAGAAAATAAATTGGATAAAAACGGAATTTTACAAGAAAGCAAACCGTATTTTAAATGGCATTACAGTCCCAGAAATATTACGTTTGAGCAAGCTTTAGAAGAATTTACAGAATTATTCCACACCATTATCGAAGAACAAGTAGGAAACAAAAAAGTGATTTTACCACTTTCTGGTGGGTTGGATAGCCGAACACAAGCCGTTGCCTTAAAAGCTTTGGGGAAGGAAGTTCATAGTTACAGTTACGATTTTAAAGAAGGCTATCCCGAAACCAACATCGCCAAACAAATTGCGAAGGTCTGTGGTTTTGAATTTCAAGAATTTCATATTGGTAAAGGATATTTATGGAATTCCATCGAAGAATTAGCGACAATAAACAACTGTTACAGCGATTTTACACACCCTCGTCAGATGGCAATTATCAATGAGTTTGATGCAATGGGCGATGTCTTTTCTTTAGGACATTGGGGCGATGTTTTGTTCGATAAAATGGTAGATAGACAATTATCTTCCGAAGAAGAACTGCAAGTCATCATCAAAAAAATAATCGTAAAAGGCGGAATGGAACTCGCAACAGCTTTGTGGAAACAATGGGGTTTAGAAGGGAATTTTGAAAACTACCTACACCATCGAATAAAAAACCTATTAGATAAAATTGAAATAAAAAATAGCAGTGCTAAGATTCGTGCATTTAAAAGTATGTATTGGGCTCCGCGTTGGACCTCGGTAAATTTGGCGGTTTTTTCAGAAAAGAAACCCATTACACTTCCGTATTACGACGATCGTATGTGCGAATTTATTTGTACCGTTCCAGAAAAATATTTAGCAGACCGAAAACTTCAAATAGCTTATATAAAACAACAAAACCCAGAAGTTGCTAAAATTACTTGGCAAAGCGAAAAACCCTTCAATTTATATACTTTTCAGAAAAACAAATCGCCTTATAATTTACCCTATCGAGTACTCAATAAATTGCAACGAGAAACAAAAGCAATCCTAGGAAAACCTTATATTCAACGTAATTGGGAGCTTCAGTTTTTAGGTGATGAAAACAAAAAACAATTAGAAAGGTATTTGTTTTCAGACGAATTAAAAGAATTAGTTTCAGAAGAAATCGTCCAAGATTTTTACCGTAAATTTGAAACGCAAGACCAAGTACAGTATTCACATCCAGTGAGTATGTTGTTGACTTTGGCTTTGAAGATGAAACAGATGAACTAATTGATTAGCACATTAGATTTGAAAATAATAAATTTTTGTTTTGTAACTTCAGAATATGCTCATAAGGGAATGGGTAAAACAGGAGGTATTGGAGTTTTTATTAAAAGGAATGCTCAATATTTAACCCAAAATAACTTTAATGTTTATGTATATACTTATGGAGGGAATAATAAATGTTTTGATGATGATGGTGTGCAAATTATACAAATTAAAGATTTTGATAGGTTAAATAAAAAAATATTAAATTATTTAAAATCATATAAAATACCAGGGTATTTTTATGTAAAACTTTTTTTAGAATATTTGAATAGGTTTTATTTATCTATGAGGTTTTCACTATTTACTTTTCGTAAAAACATTGATATTATTGAGTTTCCTGACTACTTAGGTTGTTTTCCTTTTACGATAAGTAAAGCTCATAAAGTTATTAGATGTCATGGTTCTGCATTGGCATTATGTAAATTTATGGGTTACAATAAACGAAATATTGATATAATATTTGAAAAATTATTGTTTAAAAGATTTTCTAAAAATAGTATAGCAGTTTCCAGTCATTCTGCGGATATCACCCAACAATCGTTTAACTTAAAGTTGAAACCCAAGGTTATTTACAATGGAGTAAGTATTCAAGAAATAATAAAAGGGAAAGAGTATATTAAACCCACCACCATTCAAAAATCTATTTTTTATTTTGGATTATTAACAGAACGAAAAGGTTTAGATATTGCTTGTAAAGTTTTTAATGATATTATCACAGAATTTCCTTCTGCTACATTTCATTTAGTAGGTGGTAATATTAATAATAATTGGGAGCGTATTTCAAGAGACATTTTAAGCACTAAAGCATTAAAAAATACTATTTACTACGGAAGTATTCCTAATGATGAAATTTTCACTTATTTGAGTAAAGCACATGTAGTTATTTTTCCTTCTTTTGGAGAAACACTATCTCTTGCTTTATTAGAAGTATTGTCAATCGGAAAAATAGCGATTACATCTAACATTCCAGCTTTTAAAGAGATAGTTGAATCTGGTAACAACGGATTTATTATTGAAAAACATGAAGATTATAAATTGTTTATTTCAAAAATATTTAATAATGAAGTTAATGTTGAATTTATAAGTGAAAACGCTATAAATACAATTAATGAAAAATTTAATACAAGATTAATAATTGATGAGAATATAAACTATTATAAATCGTTGCTTTAGTTCATTTTAATTGCTGAATTATTTTTAGATTAAACGTATTCTTTTTAAATCAACAGCAATAGTGTCCCCCTTTTCTTCAAACAAAAAGTATTTTTCATCTTTTAAAAGTAATTGAAGTTCTTTAGCCTCCTTGTTTTTTAGATTTACATTTTCATATTTAATAATTTTAGGTCTTAATTTATCAAAATTGACCATTTTTAAAACTTCAAAATCATAACCTTCGGTATCAATTTGGAAAAAATCTATTTTTTTATTTTTATAATAATTATTTATAATCTCCATCAAGTTATCAGCTTGAACTTCTTCATTACAAATATCATTTGTATCAATCCCAGTTTTTAAGTGATGATTTTTATCTAAGGAAGCTAGTCCTTTTACCCATTCCGGATACTTATTTGCTTTTGTTGGATCTATTTTATAAAATGTAATTGACGTTTTATTTTTATGAACAGCTTTATTAATTTTAATGATTTTTGGAAATTTTTTATAATTTAAAACTAGGTCATCAAAATACTCACGTATAGGTTCAATAACAATTCCACTGGAATCTCTACTAATTACAAAATCATATAAAAAATCAAAACTCACGCCATCATTGGCTCCAACTTGTATAAAACTGAATTTTGATTGTTCTTTAAAATTTTTTTGTAATATCGATTCACAATTTAATAACCTTTTTCTTAAATAATAACCTCTACCTATTCTATTTATTAATTTTAAAAAAAATAAACACAAAATATTATACCATTTTATCATAAATATTAAAAATTTTTATTCTGAATTCAATTCACAAATACACTTCCATTAAAACGTTAACTTTTCAAAATCAAATATATGGGTTTCAAAATTAACCCTTATTATACTCTATAACTTAGTTTAAACTAAATATATTTTTAAAAACTGTTTTGTTAATAAAGCAAAATATTTCTTTGTCTATAGGCTTGTTTTAACATAGAACTAATTATGTACCTTTGTTCTTCGATGTGTATGATATACATTTAATAACTGCCTGAAATGGTAAAAAAAAACACCTATATCTCAAAACTATAAAAAGATCTTTCATCTTTTTGGTATGAAAGGGTGTAAATTAAAGTCTCAATTTAAAAATTTCATTTATTAGTTGAATTTAAGAAATAATTATATGAAGCCCTATATTTCAATTGTAATGGCAACCTTTAATGGTGAAGAGTATATAGGTGAAGCGATAGAAAGTGTTTTAAGTCAAACGTATAAAAATTTTGAAATAATAATTATTGATGATGGCTCTACAGATGAAACATCAAAAATTATAAATTCTTTTAAAGATGACCGCATTAAATACGTAAAAAAAGAACACAATTCTGGAATTGCAGATAGTTTAAACATTGGTATCTCTTTGGCAAAAGGAGAGTATATCGCTAGGATGGATGATGATGACGTTTGTATGCCTAATAGGTTTGAATTACAGGTAAATGTTCTAAACAAAAACAAAAATATTATCGTCTGTGGTACTAATGTATATTCTAAAAATAAATTAAAAATTAGAAAAACACCTGAATTTCATAAAGATATTTTACAACAAATGGTTTTTGTAAACCCGATGGTTCATCCTTCAGTTATGATTAGAAAAAATATTTTAATCGAAAACAAGTATGATGCAGATATGGTACCATCAGAAGATTACGATTTGTGGAGTAGGTTAATTTTTTTAGGAGATTTTTATAACATTCAAGAACCTCTTTTGTATTATAGAGACCACGGGAATAGTCAAACAACGAAAAGACGGAAGGAACAATTATTTAAAAATGTTGCTATTTTTGAATTTATATTAAAAAAATTGGGGTTTACAGACGAAATAGTTAAAGCAGAATCATTGTTTAATTTTGCATCTCACAATTATTCAATACCTGGCAAGAAAATTAAGGAGCTTATAAATTGGTTTGATAAGCTAAAGCAGGCAAATACTAAATTGACATCAAATAAAAAGTTTAATGAAATAGCAGATAATAATTTAAATAATTATCTTGTTTCATATTTTATTAATCAAAAAACATCAAAAAAAATAATTCCATTTTTATATTTAAAGTTCAAACAGAAATTGCTTATAGCAAATTATTACATTTCAAAAAATGGCAAATAAAAAAACTAAAATACTCTTTACAATTCCCAATTTTGATACCGCAGGAAGTGGAAAAGTAGTTTATGATTTAGTAAAGTATTTAGACAAAAACAACTTTGAACCTGAAATTTGTTGTTTTCATAGTAGAGGAAAGTTTTTTAATGAAGTTGAAAAATTAGGTGTTCCCATTCATATATTTCCTTTTACAACCCCTTACCATCCACTACCAACATTTTTATTTAGAGTTTTGAAAATTAGACGATTTTTCAAGAAGCATCAATTCGATATGATTCATTCTTGGCATTGGAGTTCTGATTTTTCGGAGCCATTAGCAGCTAAATTAGCAGGAATTCCTTTTGTTTATACTAAAAAAGCAATGGGTTGGGGAAATAAATCTTGGCTATGGCGATCTAAATTAAGTTCAAAAATTATTGCTATAAATGATGATATGATGAGTGAATTCTTTTCAGAAATGAAAGAAAAAACAATTCAACTTCCTCTAGGTGTTGATACAGCTATTTTTAAACCTCAAGCAATTGATGTTACTCTAAAAAGAGAATTATATATTGAAGCAGGTGATTTTGTGATTGTAAGTGTGGTAAATATGGTACCTGTTAAAGGAATTGAAATTTTACTAAATGCAGTTAGGTTACTTAAAGATTCAAGATTAAAGGTGTTTTTAATTGGAAATGATAAAAGTGAATACGTAGATTATTTAAAAGAAGAATACTCAGAACAGCAATTTGTTTTTTTAGGAAAAAAACTAGATGTAAAACCATATTTGGCTTTAGCAGATGTATTTGTAATACCCACCAAAGATGAAGGAAGAAGAGAAGGAATGCCAATTGCACCCCTTGAAGCAATGGCAATGAGTATTCCTGTTATTGGCTCTAAAATTTCAGGAATTAAAGATGTTTTAAAGGACTATCCAGAGTTACTTTTTACACCAAGTGATACCGAAGATTTAAAATTAAAAATAGTAGCTGTTAAAAACTTATCATCACAAAATAAAATTAATCTTAAAGAAAAAATTAGAGCCACCGTTATTGAAAATTTTTCTTTAGAAGGATTTATAAAAGAACGTGAAAACATTTATAAAACGATGACTAAATGAAAATAGGTGCCGTACTTTCAAACCCACCAGGATATTCCGAAACCTTTTTTACTTCAAAAATAAAAGGCTTGCAGGAAAATAGTATGGAAGTTATCTTGTTTGTAGGTAATTATAAAGAAGAATTTAAGCTTTGTAAAGTTTATAAAGCTCCAAAAGTTTATAAAAATTATCCTTTATTACAGTTTTTACTTACATTTTGGGAGTTCATTAAGTTACTTCCGAATATAAAAGCCGTTATAAAGTTTATAAAATTAGAAAAACAAGATAGCACCTCATTAATAGAAATTTATAAAAAAATCTACCTAAACAGCCATATCTTAAAACAAAAAGTAGATTGGCTACATTTTGGATTTGCAACACAAGCATTAGGAAGTGAACTAGTAGCCAAAGCCATTGGAGCAAAAATGGCAGTGAGTTTTCGAGGGTTCGATATAAATGTATATCCTGTAAAGCATCTAGGCTGTTATCAAAAAGTTTGGAAAAATGTTAATAAAGTACATAGCATTTCTAATTATTTATTACAGAAAGCATATTCTTTAGGTTTAAGTCCTGAAGTTCCTTTTAAAATAATTACTCCAGCAGTTAATTTAAAACAATTCAAAAACCTACGACCTACGACCTACGACCTACGACCTAAAATCGTAACCATAGCAAGATTAAACTGGATAAAAGGTTTGGATGTTTCCATAGCAGCAATGAAACTTTTAAAAGAAAAAGGAATAGATTTCTCGTGTCATATAATTGGTTCAGGCAATAAAGGAGATGAAGAACGGTATAAATTTCAAGTACATCAATTAGGGTTAAAAGAGAACGTTGTTTTTGAAGGAAAACGTTCGCATAAAGAGACTTTACAAATACTTAGCGAAGCAACTATTTATTTACAACCAAGTCTAAACGAAGGGTTTTGTAATGCAGTTTTAGAAGCTCAAGCATTAGGAAAGTTATGTATAGTAAGTGGTGTTGGAGGCCTTCCTGAGAATATAGAAAATAATAAAACAGGTTGGTTGGTGCCAAAATCCAATCCAGAAGCATTGGTAAATAAAATTGTAGAAGTATTACATTTACCGGAAAGTAAAAAACAAGAAATTGCTAAAAATGCTCAAGAACGAGTAAGAAAACAGTTTACCATTGAACAACAGCAAAAACAGTTTGTTGCGTTTTTTGAATGCTAATTACTTTTTAATAAATTGTTGCTTAAAACAAAATATTGATATTAGTCGTTTTTATTAAAAGGATTAGGTTTTATCATAGAATTAAAAAGAAACTCAAGAATCCAATAGAAAGTTGTGGGAAGAAAAGTTAACTTTGGGAGGATTTTTTAAAACCTTATTATGAAAATAAAAAAACTATTGTCTGGATTAGTATATTCAATAAAAAGCAACAATAATAAGTTAATTGAATCCAATCTTTGTGGAGTTAAACTTTTAACAATTAATGGAACGATTAGAAAAAAAACAGATCAAGATGATGCTTGGTTTTTTTACTTAGCAAAACACCATGATGTAATATTTGATATTGGTGCTAATATTGGTTATACTGCATTGTTGGCTATGATTCAAAACCCATCTAGAGAATACATACTTGTAGATCCAAACCCATTGGCATTAAATGATGCTAATAAAAATTTAATTTCTAATAACCTAGGTGCTAAAGCATATTATTTTAATTCATTTATAAGTGATACTAATGATAATGAAGTGAAATTTTTTACACTTGGTTCTGGAGCGGCAGGAAGTATGTTTTCATCTCATGCGGAATCTGCTTCTGCGGTAAATTCATTTATAAATGTTAAAACTAAAACTTTAGATTTTCTTTACCAATTTTACGATAAGAAACCTGATTTAGTGAAAGTTGATGTAGAAGGTGCAGAAACACTTGTAATGGAAGGAGCTTATGAGCTTGCTGAAAATGCAAAGTGTACCTTTTTTATTGAAATGCATAATGAAGAATCTATCCCTATGAAAGAAGGTGGACAAAAAATGATAGATTGGTGTAAAAAAACAGATTATAAAGTTTGGTATTTAAAGACAGGAGAAGAATTGATTTCAGCTGAAACTATTGCCAAAAGAGGAAAATGCCATCTATTATTATTGCCAAAAGAAAAAGCATATCCCGACTATTTAATTGGAATTGATCAAAACGCTCCCTTACCAACAAATATTTAATGCCTTTCTCCTTCCTAAAATACCTACAACCAACCCACTATTTTGCACTAAAAAAGCAAGATGGAACTTCGGTGTTTCCGATTGTAGAAGAACTTCCAAACGAAATTTATTCACAATTAAAAAAAGACAGCAACTATAAAAGCACGCTTGCCCAACAATACGATCTCTCTTGGCAAGCCATCCAAAAAGGATATATAGGAAACACTAAAACCTACACAGAGTTTAAAAAATCACCTATTGAAGACGAATACCGTTTTATAAGAAAATATTTTAACAAAGTCTGGGCTTCCTATATTTTAATACTACGATTACTCTCTTTTAAAAATCCCCTTAAAGAAATTTCAGCTTGGAATAAAGCGAGAAACACTAAAAGGAGTAATTATTTGGATGCTCCAATACCGTATCCAGCTTGGGAAAATTTTCAATCCAACCTTATAAAAGAAAATCCAAAAGTATCGGTAGTAATTCCAACCTTAAATCGCTACGAATATTTAAAAGATATATTACAGGATTTAGAAAAACAAGACTATCAGAATTTTGAAGTCATTGTAGTAGATCAATCCGAGCCTTTTCAAAAAGAATTTTACAACGATTTTAAATTAGATATCAACCTGATTCATCAAGAAGAAAAAGCCTTGTGGTTGGCACGAAATACGGCGGTTAAAAATGCAAATGGAACATTAATAGCACTTTCAGAAGATGACGTGCGTGTACAATCCAATTGGATTAGCAATCATATAAAAAGCATCGATTTTTTTAATGCTCAGATTTCGGCAGGTGTTTTTTTCCCAGAGGGAAGTTCCATACCAAAAGAACGTTCTTTCTTCTCCGTAGCTTCTCAGTTTGCCACAGGAAACGCGATGCTTTACAAAGATGTTTTTAAACAAATAGGATTGTTCGATCGGCAATTTGAAAAACAACGAATGGGCGATGGCGAATTTGGATTGCGAGCCTATTTAAACGGAATTAAAAGTATTTCGACACCCTTTGCTTCCTGTATCGATGTAAAAGCACCCGTGGGAGGTTTGCGACAAATGGGTTCTTGGGATGCATTTAGACCAAAAAAATGGTTTTCGCCAAGACCCATACCAAGTGTGTTGTATTTGTTCCGAAAATACTACGGAACAAAAAGAAGTATCTTAGCTTTGCTAAAAACCATTCCAGCTTCGATAATGCCCTACCGTTTTAAACGCAATAAGAAATTAAAGATTGTTGGTGCATTTGTTTCCATAGTTATTTTTCCGTTAATAATGATACAAGTTTTTATTTCTTGGAAAAAAGCAAGTGATAAATTAAAACAGGGAGCTTTAATTGAAAAATTGTAATAAATTGTCATTCAGAGGGAGGAACAACCGAAGAATCTGAACAAAAAATCTTAAACATATTCTCATTATTTATTTATCAATACCAAACTTATATTTACCTTACTCCCGTGAATAATAAAATTTTATTGATAACAACCGAGTTTCCACCACAGCCAGGAGGGATAGGAAATCACGCTTATAACTTAGCAAGCCAATTACAAATTAATAATTATTTGGTAACGGTTTTAACCGATAACAGATCTAATGAGGGTATAGAAGAATTTGAATTTGATTCAAAACACACCTTTCTCATAAAAAGAATAAAAATAAGGTCACCAAGGTTTTTAATGTATTTTGAAAGGCTAAGATTGTTGTTTTCTGAAATTAATAACAACGATATCATTATCGCTTCCGGAAAATTTTCATTGTGGATGGTGGCTTTTGCTTCTTTATTTTATAGGAAAAAATATGTTGCTGTTATTCACGGTTCTGAAGTAAATTTTCAACAAAAAACACTCCATTATTTGGTTGAAAAATCCCTTCAACAATTTGATAAAATTATTGCAGTTTCTAACTTTACAAAATCACTGCTTTCAGAAAAACTTAAAAAAAGAACTCAGGTGATTCCTAATGGGTTTAGTCAAGATATATTGATTAAAAAAGCACTTTCAAACCCTTTAAAAGGGAATCCGAAATTACTAACCGTAGGAAATGTAACTACTAGAAAAGGGCAATTAAATGTGATAAAAATGTTGCCTCAGGTTTTAAAAACTTTTCCCGAGGTACATTATCATTGTGTAGGATTGCCAAGCCAAAAAGAGGAGTTTTTAGAAAAAGCAAGACAACTAGGAGTTGAAAATCAGTTAACATTTCACGGCCGAGTATCTGATGGCGAACTAGTACAGTTCTTGCAAAACTCAGATATATTTGTAATGCTAAGCGATACGAATAAAGAAGGCGATATAGAAGGATTCGGAATTGCAATTTTAGAAGCAAATTATTTTGGAAAACCTGCCATTGGTAGCTTAAATTGTGGAATTGAAGATGCAATCGTAAACGGAAAAACGGGCTATTTAATCCAGAATAAAGATTCCGAAGCATTTGTAAAAGCTATCACTGAGATTTTGGATAATTATTCTCAATTTAGCGAACATTCAAAACAATGGGCAGCACAACATCAATGGGAAAAAATAATAGAAAAATATTTAAAAGCACTTGAGTTTTGAAGCTGGTAATAATATCACATACCGAACATTATAAATTGCCAAACGGCACCATTGTAGGTTGGGGACCTACGATAAATGAATTAAATCATCTCGCAAAAAAGTTTGAAGAAATTAAGCATATTGCGATGCTTAGAGAAGAAACTGCTCCACCAAGTGCGCTTCCGTATAATGCTTCCAATATAAAATTTATACCCTTACCACCTTTGGGAGGAAAAACCCTAGCAAGCAAATTGAAAATAATTTTTACGGCTCCTAAAATCATTTCTATTATTAAAGAAGAATTGCAATCGGCAGATGTTTTTCAATTACGAACACCTACGGGAATTGGCGTGTTTCTAATTCCGTATTTAACCTTATTCAGTAAGAAAAAAGGCTGGTACAAATATGCAGGAAACTGGAATCAAGAAAATCCACCATTAGGGTATCGTTTACAACGTTGGATGTTAAAAAAACAAAAACAAATTGTTACCATTAATGGAAAATGGGAAAATCAACCCAAACAATGTATTACTTTTGAAAACCCTTGCCTAACAGTTGAAGAATATAATTTAGGAAAAACAATCATTTCAGAAAAAAAATACCAAGTACCTTTTTCATTTTGTTTTGTAGGAAGGTTAGAAAAACCAAAAGGTGTAGAACGAATAATTGAAGCATTTTCAAACTTAACTCCTGAAGAGAAAAAAAACATTGCACAAATAGATTTTGTAGGTGACGGAACTGAATCTGAATATTTTAAAAAAATCGCATCAGAAAGTGGGATGCCTATGAATTTTCATGGGTTTTTACCTAGAAACAAAGTGTTTGAATTGTATAAGAATTCGCATTTTTTCTTGTTACCTTCAACAGCTTCCGAAGGATTTCCGAAAGTGATTGCAGAGGCGATGAATTATGGATGTATTCCAATAGTTTCAAATGTTTCGAGTATTGGACAATATATAAATAACGAAAATGGATATATAGTTTCACCAACTACTTCAGAAAAATTGAATTCGATACTTTCAGAAATCATTAAAACAGAGGAAGAAATTCTAAAGCAAAAAGCAGTCAAAGGAAGAAACGTTTCTCAATATTTTACTTTCGAAAATTATAATTATAGAATCCTTAAAGAAGTTATTCCAAAAACAAAATAGTTATTAAAAAACGATTAAAAAATAAAGATTTAATTTTTCTAAATATCCTATTTCATATTGGGTTAGGTATCGCAGCATTTTTATTTAGACCCATTATGATGGTTTATTTAGTGTTGATCATCCCTTTTTTTACAGTAAGAATAGTCAAAGCCAAAACCAATAGAGTAAAAGAGGTGCTTATTGCGGTTGCTTATGTAGCAGCAATTGAAGTTTTTTTAAGAATGACAAAAGCCTATTTACTGTATGAAACTGGAAAATATTTGGTAATGTATTTTATAGTGATAGGTCTTTTTTACGATGGTTTTAAAAAGAAAGCCTTCCCTTATGCATTGTATTTTTTATTATTAATTCCAGGGATTTTAGTGACTTTTGAAAATTTAAGCATTGATTTAAATTTTAGAAAAGCAATACTTTTTAATATTAGTGGACCTCTAACTTTGAGTGTTGTAGCAATATATACCTACGGAAAATCAATAAGTTTTAAAGATTTTCTTTCGGTTTTAAATTATATCGCATATCCTTTAATTGCGATGACGGTATATGTCTTTTTATACAATCCAGATTTAAGAGATATCATTACAAATACAGCCGCAAATTCTGCTGCTTCAGGAGGTTATGGTCCCAATCAAGTAGCTACGGCTTTAGGTTTAGGGGTTTTTGTATTGTTTTCGAGGCTTTTAATTCCGTATAAATTGAAAACAGTACATTTATTAATGATGTTTTTTCTCGCTGCCATGACATACAGAGGGATTTTAACTTTTTCTAGAGGTGGCTTACTTGCTGCTGTTATTATGATTGTTGTTTTTTTAGGCTTGTTTTTTTTTCTTACCAATTTAAAAACCAAAGCAACAGCTGTTTTAAAATTACTGGGAGTAGGAGGAGTTCTAATTTTTATTTGGGCATTAAGTTTAGCACAAACTGGAGGATTAATTGAAAATAGATACACCAATAAAGATGCTTTAGGAAGAGAAAAAGGCGATATTACCACAGGAAGAGTAGAATTAGCAACTGTAGAATTTGAAGCATTTAAAACCCATCCCTTTTTTGGCGTTGGCGTTGGAAGATCCAAAGGTTATTTTGTAGAGGAACTAGGAATAGAACTACCTACACATAATGAAGTATCCAGAATGTTTTCTGAACATGGACTCTTTGGAATTCTCGCCTTATTAATTTTACTAATCGCACCAATTGCCAATAACCCTTTGGGAATAAAGAACATATATTTCTATCCCTTTTTATTATTTTGGTTTCTAACTATTAATCATTCCGCTATGCGAATTGCTGCACCTGCGGTAATTTATGGACTCGGACTTATAAACATTACTCGTGAAAAAAAGACTGTTATACATAGGAAATAAACTTTCAAAAAAAGGGAATACTCAAACTTCAATTGAAACCTTGGGCGCTTTTTTTAAAAATGAAGGCTATTCGGTATTAACTGCCTCTAGTGTTCAAAATAAATTTGGGCGGTTATTTGATATGATGTATAAAACTGTTAAAAATAGGAATAAAATTGATGTGGTTTTAATCGATACTTATAGTACTCAGAATTTTTATTTTGCAGTTTATATCGCAAAATTATGTAGAACATTTAACATTCCTTACATTCCTATTTTAAGAGGTGGAAATCTTCCAGCTCGCCTTAAAAAAAGCCCAAAACAATCCAAAAAACTGTTTGCAAATGCCAAAACCAATATCGCACCTTCCAATTATTTATTAGACGCTTTTAAAAAGGAAGGGTTTACCAATATCACCTATATCCCCAATACTATAGAAATTAAAAAATACCCATTTTTACTTCGGAAAGAAATTAAAGTCAAACTACTTTGGGTGCGGTCCTTTGCCGAGTTGTACAACCCAAAATTAGCCCTAGAAATTGTTGAAGAATTACAAAAGAAACAGATAGACGTTTCACTTTGTATGGTAGGCCCCGAGAAAGATGGCTCTTTAGAGGAATGTAAAAACATAGCAAAAGAAAAAAACTTACCAATTACCTTTACAGGAAAACTTAGCAAAGAAGAATGGATCAACCTTTCAGAAGAATATACTCTATTTATCAATACCACCAACTTTGATAATATGCCCGTGAGTGTACTAGAAGCTATGGCTTTGGGATTGCCAGTAATTTCGACCAATGTAGGAGGAATACCCTATTTAATTGAAGACAACAAAACAGGAATTTTAGTTCCTGCGAATAATGTAGATGTATTTGTAAAAGCTATCACCGAGTTACTTTCCAATCCTGAAAAAACAGAAACACTTTCTAAAAATGCCAGAGATGCAGTAGAGCAATTTGATTGGGAAGTTGTTAAAGAGAAGTGGGATGAGGTGTTGGGCTAGGTTCAATCAATTTGTCTTTACGAGGAGGCACGACGAAGTAATCTCATGGTGACAACTAAATTAAAAAGATTGCCGTGCTACGCTCGCAAAGACAATTGAATTTGAAGATCTACCTAACAATTGCTATTCGTTTAAAAACCATTTATAAATTAACTCCTCCTCAAAATAACATATCCCTAAATATTTCCTTATTTTTGAAAACTCCAACTAACCAAAACCAATGCCTAAAAAGTCAAACATACATTTTGATATTTCGGAACGAAAAATCCTATTGCGTTTTTTTGATATTATTAGTGTCTTGGCATTGCTATATTTAGTAGGGATTATTTTCGATTTTGATTATTTTATTATCAACGAGGAACATTGGGTTTGGTCTATAGTTTTAGCTATATATCTAACCGTTTTTGCAACTATTTTTGAACTTTATAACCTTCAAAAAGCAAGTAAATTTGAAGTGGTGATTCAAAACATTATTCTTACTTCTTCGGTAACGGTTTTGTTTTATTTGCTGACACCTTATTATACGCCAATGCTTCCTGAAAACAGGCTGCAAATTGTTTATTTTTATATTTCTGTAAACCTTTCCTTATTTATTTGGAGGTATTTATATATTATATTAATTTCTGCGCCACGTTACTTTAAACGCGTTTTATTGTTGTGTAATACCGAAGATATTGATACCATAATTACTTCACTCCATAAATCAGATCCCAATTATAAAGTGATTGGATTTATAAATACCGATGTAAAGAATTTCACTCATTATCAATCTGAAAATATTATTGAATTCAATGTCAAAAATGTTACAGATACGGTTGAAGAACATTTGATTTCAGAAATTGTCGTTGCTACTTCACAAGATGATGAAATTACTGTGAAACTATATTCTCAACTTATCGATTTATTAGAAAAAGGAGTGCCCATTAGAGAATATACACAGGTTTACGAAGAAATTACACATCGAGTTCCTGTACAACACGTAGATAAAGATTTTTACCGTTATTTCCCTTTTAGCAGAAGCAATCAAAATAAACTATACTTGTTTTTTCATCGTCTTTTAGATCTTGTTTTTTCTGTAATTGGATTGACGTTTGGTTTGCTGATAGTGCCAATAATAATCATCGGAAATATCATTGCCAACAGAGGTCCATTATTTTATACACAAGAACGAGTAGGAAGAAACGGAAAGCCATTTAAAATATACAAACTCCGAAGTATGGTGACTGATGCTGAAAAAGATGGAGCTAAATATGCTTCCAAAATAGATTCACGAGTCACCAAATTTGGACGTTTTCTACGGAAATCTCGTTTTGATGAAATCCCACAATTTATCAATGTTATTTTAGGTAATATGAGTGTGATTGGTCCTAGACCAGAACGTCCTGTTTTTGTAAAAGAACTTTCAGAAAAAATACCGTTTTATGAAGTGCGACATATTATAAAACCTGGAGTAACTGGCTGGGCGCAAGTAAATGCAAGTTATGGTGTTACTACAGATGATGCCTTAGAGAAACTGCAATACGATTTATTTTACATAAAACACCGAAGCTTTTTTCTTGATATTAGTATTGTTTTTAAAACCTTGAGTACAATTATTTTCTTTAGAGGACAGTGATTCAATTTACGGTACTCAATCTTCAGTTGGTAGAAAAATATTTGTCCAAGCTACAATTGAAAAACACTGGATATTTATTGTAGTCGTAGTATTCAGTTTGTAGTCTTTAGTCAAATACTCACACATTTTACAATTAAAGGACACTGAGTATTCGCCTTTGCGAATGTATCGAAGTGTTAGTCTTTAGATTTTAACTTATTTACCAGATACAAGTCACGCCACAATCTAGGGCGATGTGATTTACTCCCCGGAGAACTTGGGTTCATATCGTAACGAGTGATTTTTTCGATTGAATAATCTTTAAATTTATTTTGAAACTTTTTTTCTTGACTTTCTTCAAGTAATATTCCAAAACTAGATTCTTTAGGAAATGTAAGTTGCTTGTTTTTAACAAGACTTTTAATTGGTTTACCATAAGCCCAAATCATTTCGGGACAAAAACCACTGTAATTATATACTTTATTATTGGTTTCTTCTTGCCAAGAGTTGAGGTTTTCTAGACTGTTATACTCTGGATTTACAGTTAATGAATTTGCCATCGGCATTCCGAAGAAAATTATTGAAACTATAAAAGCAATAGTTAAATAGAATACTTTTTCAATGTTTTTTTGTTTCAGAAATCGAAGAATTAATAAACCAATACTAAAAAGTGAAATGGAAAGTAATGAAAACCAAATCCAATTTTCGTTTAATGAATTTCTCAAAAATAGATAAGCAGCAATTGGAAACGCAATTCCTATCAATGCAATCAATCCAAAATTAAAATAAACTGGAATAACTTCTCGTTTGTCTTTTATTTCTTTAAAACTTCGTATTAAATATTCTATATAAAATCCTGTGTTTAATGCTAAAGGAATTAATACAGGAAGTAAATACCTCGATTTTTTTTCAGGAATAATTGAAAGTAACACTAACGAAATCATTGTCCATAAAAAAGTAAATAAATAGGCTTTTTTATAAAACACACGGTTTTTTAAATAAGGAAAAAGTAAACCTATAAAGGCAGGAATAGTCCAAACTCCACTTTGTGTAAAAAAGCTCCAATAGTAGTAAAATGGTTTAATTTCGTAGCTTGTCCAATTACTAGTTTCTTTTTTAGTTATTGCGGTAACTGCTTCTGGATCGAGATTAAAGGTGTACCAATGCCACCAGCCAGAAAGCACCAATCCTACAATTAAAAATAAAAGTAAAGGGATAATTCTAGCTTTAAAATCTTTGAATTTATATACAATTCCAAAACTTATTAGAAATGGTAAAAATAAAGCATATAAAGAAACAGGACCTTTACTCATAAAGGACATTCCGAAGAATATTGCTGCAATTAATGCACGTTGATATTTCTTTTCTTCCGAAGTAAAGAACAGGTAAAGTTGGTAAATGGTTACCATCATAAAACCGTGAGTAAAAATATCCCATTGTCCATTTCGCCCAGCAAAAACAATGTAAAATGAAGTTAATAGTATGAGTGAACTTATAAAAGCATATTTTTTGTTTTCAGAAAAAAGAATAGCTAATTTGTTAAAAAACACGACTAATAATACGGTTACTAAAGCAGCTGGTAATCGCAAGGCAAACAAACTTTTTAATCCAAAAGTCATTGCAGAAAAAGCTGTAAGCCAAGTTGGAAGCGGTGGTTTTTGGTAACGAGGTTCTCCGTTTAAAGTAGTTAATATCCAGTTGCCATCTTGTATCATTTCACGAGCTGTAATAAAATTACGAGCTTCCATAATATTGATGAGTAAGGCATCTAGGTTGACAAAAAATATGGCGATGCAAGTAGCAATTATCCAAAAAGTATAGTTGTTTTTAATCGTTTTCATCTACCTGTTTTTTCCAAATAAATATATTCCGAACATAAATAATTAAACCTGCACAATGTCCTACTAACAATACAGGATCTTTTCTAAATATTGCATAGGTCAAAATTAATGAAGCTCCCAGTACACTTAATCTCCAAAATCCAATTGGTAATTGTGAGGTCTTCGTTTTTTCAGAATACATCCATTGGTACACAAACCGAAAAGTAAATAGTAATTGCGAAACAATTCCCAACCAAAACAACCAAACAGGGATGTTTTCATTATGTAAAAACTGATTCATATCGTATTCTCCATTATTAAAAGAATATACGACAATTAATACAGGGAAAATTAATAAAAACCAACGAAGCCATTTAGGTGATTTTTGCCATTCGCCTTGTAATTGTAAATTTCGAATATAAATAAAATAGGTAAGCGACTGTCCTAACATTATAGCAAAATCATCTCGCAAATATCCATATACAAATAATAGAAAGGAAGCCAATAAACTCAGTTTCCAAAATACAGAAGGTGTAATAACTCGCTTCTTTTTTTCAGAAACAATCCATTGAATAAAAAGTCTTCCGGAGAAAAGAATTTGAGCTAAAAAACCTATGCTATAAACGATCCAGTCTTTCACCCTTTGTCTTTCACTTCGTAGTTAATATATTTTTTCTTCATCCAAAGATAAGCGAAGCAATCCATTAATGGTCCAATTAATCGATTCCAAACTCCAAATTTTGCTTCGCCTGCAATACGAGGAAAATGCTGAACAGGGACTTGTAATATTTTGCCATCTTGTAATAAAATCATTGCAGGTAAAAAGCGATGAAGCCCCTTAAACATCGGTATTTTTTTAGCGTAATCTGTTTTAATAACTTTTAAGGGGCAACCCGTATCATCCATTCCGTCATGAGTAAACACACGTCGAATTCCGTTGGCAATAGTGGAAGACATATTTTTTACAAAGGAATCTTTTCGGTTTGCACGAACGCCAGTTACCAAATCATAGTCACCTATTTTTGCTAGTAGTAAATTAAAATCTTCAGGGGCTGTTTGTAAATCGGAATCGATATAACCTAACAAAGGTGTTTTTACATTGTCAAATCCTGCTTTTATCGCAGCACTTAGCCCTCGGTTTTCTTTAAAATTGATAAAATGAAATGCTTCATGGCGGTTACAAATCGCTTCAATCAATTCTTGACTTTTATCTTTAGAACCATCATTCACAAAAAGAATCTCCGTTTTCTTTGTGGCAATTTTGGAGTAGGCGAGCATTTCTTTTTCTACTCTTTCCAGATTATCTTCTTCATTATAAACGGGAACAATAATGGTAAAATCTGACATAAATACGGTGGCTATTATTTTCTACAAAAGTATCTATTTTTGTAACTAATCAGTCTGTAAATTGAAACTCAAATTTAGCAATAAGAGATAAGGATTCCAAGACATTCATTCCGTTTTTAATAGTTGTGTCTATTACAGAACGTATTTTGGCGAAGTTTTGTGCAG
>JAKITD010000101.1 GCA_021648265.1 Flavobacteriaceae bacterium
TACCATCTTTTTTGGCAATGAGCTGGGTTACTTTTTGGATATAATCAGCTGTTAGTTGAAATTGCATCGTTCTCCAATTTTAAAGTGAGCGCTATAAATTCTGAAACAGATAATTGTTCCGGACGCTTGCCAAAGATAGTGTCTTCTTTTAATTTATCAGAAAGATTGAAGACTTTTAAACTATTTCGCATTGTTTTTCGTCTTTGCTGAAAAGCAGTTTTCACCACTTTAAATAACATTTTTTCGTTACACGGAAGGCTATAATCCTTTTTTCTTCGCAATCGAAGCACACCACTTTCTACTTTTGGTGGCGGATTAAAAACCGAGGGAGGTACGGTGAATAAATATTCTGCATCATAAAATGCTTGTACTAACACCGACATAATTCCGTAGGTTTTAGAACCTTCTTTTTCGCAAATACGTTTGGCTACTTCTTTCTGAAACATTCCTGTAAATTCTGGAATTTGATCTCGCCATTCCAAGGTTTTAAAAACAATTTGAGTGGAAATATTATAGGGGAAGTTTCCTGTGATGGCATATTGCTCGCCATTAAAAAAGCCTGTTAAATCGAATTTTAAAAAATCGGCAAGAACCACCTTTAGGTTTTTGTTTTTGTAATTATTACCAAGAAAAATCACTGATTCTGAATCTAATTCCATCGCGATAAGATCAATGTCCTTTTCGATGAGGTATTTGGTGAGCACACCCATTCCTGGACCAATTTCCAATACATTTTTATAACCCTCTAAAGTAACGGTATCTGCTATTTTTTTAGCTACTTCTTCATCTTTTAAAAAATGCTGACCTAAGTGCTTTTTTGCTTTTACTTGTTTTGAATGCATGTATTTATTTTCTTTAATTGACCACGGATGACACGGATTTCACGAATTTTCCACAGATTTTTCTCGCAGAGACTCAAAGTTGCTAAGCTATAAGGATTGCTAAACTTATCACTCTTCATTTATCACTAGTTTCTCTTCTCTCTCTTCTTTGTTCTATTGTTTTATTACCGTAAATTCATCAATAATTTCGAGTTCTGTTCTAAAAGCTAACATTTTATCTCCAAATTTTAAAAATCCATCACTTTTAAGTTTATCGGCATCAAATTGATAATAATTATTTAATGCTTCACGAGATTTTGCACGATATTGAATTGAATAAGTAACGCCACCCATTTCCTCTTCTACTAAAACACGTGTTAGTTTTGCTTCAGAAAAGTGTCCTGTAGAAAGCACTTCAGGAATGTGATTTTTAATCCAATTTAACCATTCTTCGTGAATGCTTTCTTCTATGTTTAGGGTTACGTTGTATATGATCATAATAATTAGTTTCAAATTCTAAATAGGTGCTCTTTATACTCCCGATACTTCGGGGTTCTTAGGAAAATATTCAGAGTACTTGCTTCAAAGCTCACCGAGCCAGTCTTACGGGTTATGTAGGTAATTTGAGGAACAAACAATCTAAAGCAAATTTCTAATTCAGAACTTATTCACTCATTAGCCTATTCAATCGTTCATTTTTATTCTATCTCATCGCCACGAAGCATTCTGAATTTTTTTCGGGCTTCCACAAAGTAAATGCTATCTTCAAAATTAAATATAATTTGCTCGTAATATTGCTTTGCTTTTTCGGGTAAACCAAGTTTTGTTTCGTATAATTTTGCTAATCTGTAATGAGCATCATCCGCCAAAATATCTTCATTATAAAACTGGATTAATTTTAAATAGGAAGCTTCCGCCTTTTTGTATTCTCTTTTAATTTCGTAAAGTTCGCCCATTTTAAGCAATGCTTCATCTTCAATTTTTTCGCCTTTATGGTTTTCTAGTATTCCTTCTAAAGCTTTTATCGCTTCCGTTTCTCTTTTCTGAAATGCCATTAAATCTGCCCTAGCATATTGCTTTAATGCGGTTTGAGTAGAATCTTCTAAGCTATTGTCTTTAATAAGCAAACTCAATTGCATTGCATCGTTGGCAATTAATTGGGTAGCCGATTTTTTAAGCACATTTAATTGCACTTGTGCCCATTCAAAATCACCTTTAAAATAGCTTGTTTTTGCTACTTTAAAACGAGCTTCTTGAGCTATTGGAGTTCCTTTTACTTCATTTTGAACCTGAGAATAGTAAATTAATGCTTGGTTAAATTTTTCATCAAGAACCAAAATATCTGCCAAAACCATTTTCACCGTTGCATTCTGAAAACGAGATAATTTTTGTTTAGAGAGCGTTTTTAAATTTGAAATTGCTTTTTCTTTTTTATTCAATTCAAAAGCTAGAAAATAATTATAACTAATCTGAAGTTTATATGTTTTTTTTCCGCGACCAAATTCATCTAACAAAGCTTCGTATTTCTTTTCAATTTTAGGGTACTCTTTTTTGGTAGAAGTTTTAATTTTAATCTTCATTAATTGCTGATAGCCTTCAATTTTTGTTTCATTATTTGGAGCGTTTTCAATTATATAATCCACAATTATTTTAGCATTTTCATAATCTTTGTCTTCAATAGCAATATAAGCTATATCTGCAATTCCGGTTAAATTGTCGTCGCCCATACGTTTGTAAATCGCTTTTTCTTGAGTGAATGCTTTTTTATAATCTTTTTGCTGAATAAACAACCAACTCAGCAATTCATTATACATTACGTCGGGCTGTTTTTGTAATTTTTGGAGCAATGCTTTCCGAAGTAAAATGTTTCCTTCGTTACTTGGGTCTTCAGTAACGTAAAGGCTAAAATTTCGCTGTGCAATGCCTTTATAAGCCCTGTTTTTTTTAATTAAATTTAAGTAGCTTTTAAACATTCTTTCCAAGTTTCCTTGTTCTCCATAAAGCCGAGCTAATTGGTAATTATAATCCATTTCTGGATTTAATTTCATCGCATTTTCATAGGTGATTACTGCTTGGTTTAAAAGGCTAAACTTCTCGAAAGTTTCACCAATACTTCTTGCATAATTTATTTGATTACCAATAGATTCTATAGCTTTTTGATAGTTTAATGTTGCTAAAGAATCTTTTTCTTGAAGTGCATAATTATATCCTAATTCTACATATAATTTCGGATTTATTCTTGGAGAGTTTAATTTTTCTTTCAGTAATCTTTCTGCTTCGGAATAATTTTCCAATTGCTGATTGGTTGCTACCAAGGCATTAAAATAATCGTAACGCTTCGTTTTTTTGTAAAGTTTAGTGTAGAGTGATAATGCTTTTTCGTATTCGCCTTGATTAAAATAATTTTTGGCGAGTAAATCGTTTTGAGCCTGAACCAATGAAATACTAAAAATAAAAAATAGTAATAGAATACTTCGCATGCCGTAAAGATAGGAAATAGATTTCTTAATGAAATGACAAAAATGAAGGGATTATTTATCTATAGCAACACCTTCTAATTGCCCCCATTCGGTCCAAGAACCATCGTATAAATAGTTGACTTTATTCTGGATTAATTGGGATGCTAAGATTAAAATACAAGCTGTTAATCCCGAGCCACAGGTAAAAATTAATGGTGAATTTAACAGGTTTTTACTTTTAAAAACCTGTAATAATTCTTCTTTAGTAAGAAATTTTCCATCCCTTAAAACTTCTAAAAAGGGAAGATTAACCGAATTAGGTATGTGCCCGCTTTTTAAATTTTCTCTGGTTTCAGGTGTTAATCCGTAGAATCTTTTTTCAGAACGAGCATCCACTACTATTGCTTCCTTGTTATCGATGTTTTCTGCTATTTCTGAAGCGTTTTTCTGAAATTCTAAATGAAGTTTTGCTTTAAAATCACCTTCTTTTATTGTTTGTTTTTGAATTTTTTCAGTTGAATTTTCTTTGTTGATCCAATCAGGTAAACCTCCATCTAACACTGAAACATTTTCGTGTCCCATAGATTTGAACATCCACCAAACCCGTGGGCTTGCATAGATTCCGATATTATCATACACCACAATATTGCTATTATTATTAATGCCTAATTTTCTGCATTCCATTGCAAAATCTTCAGGATTTGGTAAGGTGTTAGGAAGTTTGTTATTTGGGTCTGAAAACCTCCCTTTTAAATCAAAATAACGAGCACCTTTTATTTGAAGGTTAGGAAATTCAACTTCAATATTTGCTACGTTAGATTCTAAACTGGCATTTAAAATCACCAAATTAGGTTCGTTTAAATTTTCAGAAAGCCAATCTACGGTAACAAGTGGTTTCAAATTTAGAAGGATTAATTAATAAT
>JAKITD010000040.1 GCA_021648265.1 Flavobacteriaceae bacterium
GTCTTTAGAACAAATAAAAAAAAGCAAAGCATATTTTATTGAAAATGTAATCCCTAAAAGTAAAACCAAAGAAATTGCCTATTTTTGAATAAATTTATAAAATTATTGACGGTTTTTAGACAGACTGTCGTTGGCAGTAATAGTTTAGCCCCCAATAAGTTCGGAGTGATATTTTAAATTTCAAAGTAATACATTTGAGATAATAAAATTAGGCAGAGTTTTAAGCGAGTCTGGTTTTAAAGTACGTGGAAAAACATTAATTGAAAGGGAAAAAGAATAAAAACTGTGGGCAACAAAGAACAGTGCAAAAAAAAAGGTTGGTTTTTCTAAAGATTACTCCACCAAATACCTCCAGCCAAAAGTGTCTTCAATTTGATTGTATTGAATTTCGGTCAATTCTTTTTTAAACCGTGTAGCAAATCCTTCAGTAGATTTAGGTAAATGATATACTTGCTCTTTATAGCTAAAGTCACTAACAGGACTAATTACGGCAGCAGTTCCTGTACCAAATATTTCTTTTAGACTTCCGCTGTTTGAAGCTTCTACAATTTCAGAAATAGAAACTCTACGTTCCTCAACTTTAATACCATCTCTTTTTGCAAGAGCAATAACACTACGTCGTGTAATACCGTCTAAAATACGATCGCTAATTGGTGCCGTTAATAAAGTATCGTTTACTCTAAAAAAAACATTCATCGTTCCCGCTTCTTCCAAATAATTGTGTTCGTTAGAGTCAGTCCATATTACTTGATGAAATCCTTTTTCCTTAGCAAGATTGGTTGGGTAAAATTGTGCAGCATAATTTCCAGCAGCTTTTGCAGCACCTACACCACCGTCAGCAGAACGGCTAAAATGTTCGGCAATTACAACTTTTACATCTCCTGTATAATAAGCCTGTGCTGGTGAAAATAAAATCATAAATTTATATTCATTTGATGGTGATGCCGAAACTCCACATTGAGTTGCAATCACAAACGGACGAATATAAAGTGAATTTCCCATTCCAGGTTTTATCCAATCGCTATCTAGTTTTAACATGGTTTCCAACCCTTCAAAAAAGAAATCTTTTGGAAACGCAGGAATCGCTAATCGTTTGGAAGAATGATTAATTCTATTAAAATTATCTTCAGGTCTAAATAACCAAATTTTCCCATCATCATCTTTATAAGCCTTCATTCCTTCAAAAACAGCTTGTCCATAATGAAAAACTTTTGCAGCTGGCGAAATGCTTAAAGAACCAAATGGTTTAATAGTTGGATTGCTCCACGTCCCGTCTTTATAATCACACTCAAACATATAATCTGTAAATTCATCACCAAACGAAAGATTGTTAAAATCTACTTCTTGGATTCGTGAAGTTTCAATTTTATTTACAGTAACAGATGCTTGTGTTTTGAGGTTCATGAAGGGTGTTTTTCGTTCTGCGAAAGTACCTAATAAAAGACTACTTTTACTTAAAAATGTCTTAATTTTGTAATCACTTTAAATTCAATTATTATAAACCAAAATTATTATTATGAAAAAATTAGTCGTATTATTTAGTATTCCATTATTATTGCTGGCGTGTAAATCTGAAACCAAATCAGAAAAACATGAAGAAATTGTAAAACAAGAAATTGCGTATGCTTCCTTTGGTGATAAAATTACCGATGAAAATGTAATCTCAAAATCTGAAGCTGTTGAGGTATATAAAAACCTAAAAGCTGGCGATACCGTTTCTATAAAAATGATGACTAAAGTAAATGAGGTATGTCAATCTAAAGGTTGTTGGATGCGTCTAGATTTAGGTGATGAAGAGGTAATGGTAAAGTTTAAAGATTACGGTTTCTTTATGCCTAAAAATATAGCTGATAAAGAAGTAATTGTAAACGGAAAAGCTTTTATTTCTGAAGTTTCTGTGGAAGAACAACGTCATTATGCTGAAGATGCAGGTAAAGGTGCAGATGAAATTGCGGCAATTACCGAGGTTGAAAAAACCCTTTCTTTTGAAGCAAACGGTGTACTTTTAAAAGAGTAAAAAATGAAACTATTTACAGTTTTATTCAGTGTTTTTTTGATTTCCTGTACTTTAACTGAAAAGAAAGAAGTTAACAATAAAACAGACAAAAAGTTTGTACCAGATATGTATGTTGCCTCAGAAATGACGCTACTTATGCGTTCTATGTACGACGTACATGAGGATATTAAAAAAGATATTCAAGCGGGAAATACACCTAGTGACTTTCCGAAAGAATTTTTAAAAATATTTACCGCTAAACTTACCGATGATAAACCGTACAACGATACATTTAAAGCTTTTTCAAAAGTATATATTGATAATGAAAGAGCAATATTTGATGCCGAAAGTGAAATTTCATTAAAAAATCGCTATAATAATGCAATTAACACTTGTATTTCTTGTCACACTACAGAATGTGTAGGGCCTATTCCAAGAATTGAAAAATTACTAATAAATTAATTTTGAACCACCCACAATTAAAATACTGTCACAAAAGAAAATGATTATTATGGATGAACCATGTGACCGAAATAATAATATCAAAGACACATGAATCGTGAAATAATTACAACGGAAGACGGATCAACTACCATTCATTTACCCGAGTGGGACGAACAATATCACTCCAAACACGGAGCCATACAAGAAGCCTATCACGTATTTATCGAGATGGGCTTTTTTTATTTTCTTAAAAATAACAAGCCAAACCCTTTAAAAATTTTGGAAATAGGATTTGGTACAGGACTCAATACGTTTATCACGTTAATTGAAACACATAAAATAAAAATTAAGGTAAATTATACAGGTATTGAAGCATATCCAATTACTTCCAATGAAATTGAAAAACTTAATTATTCAATTGAATTAAAGGCTTCTAAAGAAATGTTTAACAAACTTCATACAAGTTCTTGGGAAGAGCAATCCAGTATTACTACAGATTTTAAATTATTAAAACGGAAACAATTTTTTTCAGAAATTGAAGATAAAGACTCCTTTCATCTTATCTATTTTGACGCTTTCGGAGCAAGAGTACAGCCCGAATTATGGACGGTAGAAATTTTTCAGAAAATGTATAATGCTTTAAAAGAGGGAGGTGTTTTAGTAACTTATTCTGCAAAAGGAAGTGTACGAAGAGCAATGCAAGAAGTAGGCTTCACAGTTGAGCGACTTCCAGGGGCTCCTGGAAAAAGAGAAATGTTGAGAGGAACGAAACATTCGCGGTAGAACATACCGACAAATGCTTAGAGCAACGAAGCATTCACGACACAAAGTGGAGTAAATGCTTAGAGCAACGAAGCATTCACGGTAGAACATACCGACAAATGCTAAGAGCAACGAAGCGTTCCCACTAAAACATATCGAAAATGTTAAATATAACGAGAAAAGATTAAACGTTCAAAGTTGTCTTATATCGTAAGTCATATAGCAAAGCAGTCATATATCTTTTTTCAAGTGACATTATGACATTTAGCCAGAAATGGCAGTACTTTTGCAAACTATTAAATTCAAAAATTAAATATACTCAGACAATGAGCAAGAAAAATAAAAAAGAACCTGAAGAGGAAGTATTAACTGCCGATAAAGAAACTCTTCAAGAAGAAAAAGCTGAAGAGGTAAGTCCTTTAGAAGCTTTACAAGCAGAATTAGAAAAAGAAAAAGATAAAAATTTACGTCTTTTTGCTGAGTTTGAAAATTTCAAAAAACGAACTTCTAAGGAACGGATTGAGTTATTTTCAACAGCAAGTGAAGGTGTGATGAATGCACTTCTTCCAATTTTAGACGATTTTGACAGAGCTTTATTAGAAATTGAAAAATCTGATAATAAAGTTCATCTAGAAGGAATTGCATTAATAAGCAATAAACTTAGAGAGAACTTAAAATCTAAAGGGTTAACACATGTTGAAACCAATCAAGGTGATGTTTTTAATGCAGATATTCATGAAGCAATTACACAAATTCCTGCACCGAGTAAAGACTTAAAAGGAAAAATTGTTGATGTAGTAGAAAAAGGATATAAATTGGGTGAAAAAGTAATTCGTTTTCCTAAAGTGATTATCGGACAGTAAGCAATATTATAAATTAGCAAATAGCAAAATCACGTGAAAGAAGATTTCTACAAAATATTAGGTGTTTCAAAAGAGGCATCTGCTGCCGAAATAAAAAAAGCATACCGTAAGAAAGCGATAGAATTTCATCCAGATAAAAATCCAGATGATGCTAAGGCAGAAGAAAATTTTAAGAAAGCAGCAGAAGCTTATGAAGTACTAAGTGATGCGGATAAAAAAGCTAAATACGATCGTTTTGGTCACCAAGCCTTTGAAGGTGGTGGAGGTGGCGGCGGCTTCGGCGGTGGCTTTGGCGGCGGCGGTATGAATATGGACGACATATTTAGCCAATTTGGAGATATTTTTGGCGGTGGCGGTGGCGGAGGTGGCTTTGGTGGAGGCTTTGGCGGCGGCGGTCGTAGAACTCGAGTTAAAGGGAGTAACCTTCGTATTCGTGTTAAATTAACTTTAGAAGAAATTGCCAACGGAGTTGAGAAAAAAATCAAAGTTAAACGTAAAAAAGTAGCACAAGGGATTACTTATAAAACTTGTACTACATGTAATGGTAGTGGACAAGTAACTCGAATACAGAATACCATTTTAGGAAGAATGCAAACTTCTGCTCCTTGTAATGTATGTCATGGTGCTGGACAATCCATCGATAAGAAACCAGCCAATGCAGATGCAAATGGGATGTTAGCAACCGAAGAAACAGTTTCGATAAAAATACCTGCTGGGGTAGTTGAAGGAATGCAATTAAAGGTTTCTGGAAAAGGGAATGAGGCTCCAGGAAACGGAATCACAGGCGATTTATTAGTTCATATAGAAGAAAAACCACATCCAACACTACAACGTGAAGGTGATAATTTACATCATGATCTTTATATTAGTTTTTCTGATGCAGCTTTAGGAACTTCTAAAGAAATAGATACCGTTAACGGAAAAGTTCGAATTAAAATTGAGTCGGGAGTACAAAGCGGTAAGATTTTACGTCTTCGTAACAAAGGGATACCAAGTATTAATAGCTACGGAACAGGCGATTTATTAGTTCATATTAATGTTTGGACCCCAAAAGAGTTATCAAAAGAACAAAAAGAATTTTTCAAGAAAATGAGTGGTGACGATAACTTTGAGCCGAAACCTGAAAAGGAAGACAAATCTTTTTTCGAAAAAGTAAAAGATATGTTTAGTTAAAGTAACGTTAATTAAAAAATTTTATTATATTTGAGAATCGCTATTTCATAGTAGCGATATTTTTCTTTTTCATAGCAATTTTTTCCCATCCTGTATTAATTTATAGGGTGGGTTTTGTTTTTATATTTTTTATAGTCATTAAAATAATGAGGTTTCTTGTAACGTTTCTATAGTTTTTTTAACAAACAATTTATAGAATTAGCGTTAATTCTTCAATCACAAATTAATATATTTACATTTCCGTACTTTCGGAATTAACAATTAACTATGAACAACCTTTTAGTAGTCTCAAATATTTCAAAATCATTTGGAGATTTTAAAGCCTTAAATAATGTGAGTATAGAAGTTCCAAAAGGCAGTGTTTTTGGGCTTTTAGGCCCCAACGGTGCAGGAAAAACTACATTAATTCGTATTATAAATCAAATTACAATGCCAGATTCTGGTGAAATAATTTTAGACGGAAGACCATTACAACCAGACGATATTCAGCATATTGGTTACTTGCCAGAAGAAAGAGGGCTGTACAAAACCATGAAAGTTGGTGAGCAAGTAATGTATTTGGCACAATTAAAAGGGCTTTCAAAAACCCAAGCTAAAGAGCGACTTAAATATTGGTTTAACCGTTTAGGAATTGATGGTTGGTGGAACAAAAAAATACAAGAACTTTCCAAAGGAATGGCACAAAAAATTCAGTTTGTAGTTACCGTTTTACATCAACCAAAACTATTGATTTTCGATGAGCCTTTTAGTGGTTTTGACCCCATAAATGCCAACCTTATTAAAGATGAAATATTAAGACTAAAAGACGAGGGTGCTACCGTTATTTTTTCAACACATCGTATGGAATCTGTTGAAGAAATGTGCGATCATATTGCCCTGATAAATAAGTCTAATAAAATACTTGACGGAAAATTAATCGATATTAAAAGAGCCTATAAATCCAACACCTATAAGGTGGGATTAATGCCAAATAATACAGAAAATATAAAGGCTGTTTTAACAGATAAATTTGAAGTAAAATCTACTTCATTTAAAACCATAAATAATGAACAGCAATACCATATTAAAATTCCTGAAAATGCTTCGGTTAATGAATTGGTAAATTACTTAACTACTTTAGGACAACTCACACATTTTGAAGAAGTAATACCTTCAGTAAGTGATATTTTTATCGAAACCGTTCAAAATAACTAATTCAAAATTATGAATCATCTTCCTTTAATTATAAAACGCGAATATTTAAATAAGGTCAGAAATAAGTCCTTTATAATAATGACTTTTTTAAGTCCAATTATTATGGTAGGTATTATATCGTTGGTTTCTTATTTGTCACAATTAAATAACGATACGGTTAATACTATAAATATTTTGGATGAAAGTGGACTTTTTACCAATCATTTTGAAGACACAAAAGGGCTTAAATACAAAGAGCTAACTTCGGTTTCTTTAGATAATGCTAAGAAACTAACCGAAGAATCCGAAGTTTATGGTTTGCTTTATATTCCTAAAATAAATACTATTGAAGAGCTTTCTGAAAGTATTACTTTTTACTCTGAAGACTCGCCATCAATTACTATAATGCGAGATGTAGAAAATATTATTGAAGATAAAGTAAACGTAATCAAACTTGAAGAAGCAGGAATTGATGCAAAAATAATTGAAGAATTACGAATAAATATTGACACAAAATTAGAAACGTTTGAAGGTAAGAAAACTTCAAAATTAGGTTCAGGCTTAAAATTAGCCTTCGGTGGGGCTGCTGGATATTTGCTTTTTATGTTTATCATCATTTATGGAAATATGATTATGAGAAGTGTGATTGAAGAAAAGACAAGTAGAATTATCGAAGTTATTATTTCTTCAGTAAAACCTATTAAACTTTTACTTGGAAAAATATTTGGAACCACATTAGCAGGAATCACACAATTTGCAGTTTGGATTGTTTTAATGTTAGTGTTAAGTACTGCCATATCTTCCATTTTTGGGATTGATACATCAGCAGCTCAGAGTCAACAACAAGAATTGTTAGTGCAAAATTCTGGTACCGATTCGCAACATATAATTTCAGAAATATTTTTAGAATTAAACAATTTACCAATTACTAATTTGGTAGTTATGTTTGTGTTTTTCTTTATTGGCGGTTATTTGTTGTATGCTTCATTGTATGCTGCCATTGGTGCTGCAGTTGATAACGAAACAGATACGCAACAATTTATGTTACCTATTATAATGCCATTAATACTAGGAATGTATGTTGGTTTTTTTACAGTAATTGAAAATCCCCACGGGACAGTTTCACAAGTGTTTTCCTATATACCCTTAACTTCTCCAGTGGTAATGTTAATGCGAATACCTTTTGGAGTACCTTTATGGCAACAAATACTTTCTTTGGTTATTTTATTCACTACTTTTATGGCAACCGTTTGGTTTGCTGCAAAAATATATCGTGTAGGTATATTAATGTACGGTAAAAAACCTAGCTATAGAGAGCTAATTAAATGGCTGAAATATTAATTATGCAGGATAAACAAGAGGAAATTGTTGAACAAATACAAGAAGTAGTTAAGGAAGATGTTTGGGGTTCTATAAAAAAGGTTTTAGATTCTGGCCTTCATTTTGGTGAAGGCGAAACAGGAATCAATTTAACTGTTGGGTTGGTTTTAGGGCTAGTTTTATCCTTAATATTCGCTAGTTTTATATTAAAATGGATTCGGAAAATTTCAACCCGAAACATGGATGAAATCGATAAGAATAAATTTGTAAGCATATTTAAATTTATAAAATATGTAACTTATATTATTGTTTTCTTCTTTATTTTAAGTCAATCAGGGATTAATATTACGCCGTTTCTTGCAGCTTCTGCGGCTTTGTTGGTGGGTTTAGGGTTGGCATTACAAGATCTTTTTCAAGATGTCATCGGGGGGATTTTTATTATATTAGATAAATCATTATTGGTAGGCGATGTAATTGAAGTGGAAGATAAAGTAGGGAAAGTTATTGAAATAAAACTACGTACAACAAGAGCAATTACAAGAGATGATAAAATAATTATTATTCCAAATCATATTCTTATTAGAAACTCGATTTATAATTATACTCAAAATCGTAAGACCACTCGAGAGAAAATAGTTATTGGAGTAGCATATGGTAGTGATACCAGAAAAGTAGAAGAATTGCTTTTAGAATGCGCTAATAAACATTCTAGTGTACTTAAAAACCCAACAGCATTTGTCACATTTGAAGATTTTGGAGATTCGGCATTAATATTTCATTTAAATATTTTTATCAACAATAGCTTTAGATCACCAAAAATGATGAGCGATATTCGATTTCATATAGATGAAATATTTCGTCAAAATAATATTACCATTCCATTTCCTCAAAGAGATGTTCATTTCTATCCAACAACAAAAGAGTCTTAATTCCTATTCCTATTAAAGTATATATATGTCAAAAATATTAATAATTGAAGATGAAGCAGCCATTCGTAGAGTATTAACTAGAATACTTTCCGAAGAAAATAAAGACTATTTGGTGTCTGAAGCAGAAGATGGCTTAATAGGAATTGAACTCATAAAAAAAGAAAATTTCGATCTAATTTTATGTGATATCAAGATGCCAAAAATGGACGGGATTGAAGTGTTGGAAGCAGTAAAAAAAATAAAACCAGAAATTCCAGTGGTGATGATTTCTGGGCACGGCGATTTAGATACCGCTGTAAATTCTATGCGATTGGGAGCTTTTGATTATATTTCAAAACCACCAGATTTAAACAGATTATTAAACTCTGTCCGCATTGCTTTAGACAGTAAAGAGTTGGTGGTAGAAAACACCCGACTTAAGAAAAAAGTAAGCAAAAAATATGAAATGATTGGCGAATCTTCTTCGATTATACATATTAAAGAAATGATCGAAAAAGTAGCCCCAAGTGAAGCTAGAGTCCTAATAACAGGTGCTAACGGAACAGGGAAAGAACTTGTTGCACATTGGTTACACGAAAAAAGCGACCGTTCAAAAGGGCCTTTAGTTGAAGTAAATTGTGCTGCTATACCAAGCGAATTGATAGAAAGTGAATTGTTTGGTCATAAAAAAGGAAGTTTTACTGGCGCTGTAAAAGACCGTGCTGGGAAATTTGAAACTGCCAATAACGGAACTATATTTCTAGATGAAATTGGCGATATGAGCCTTTCAGCACAAGCAAAAGTATTACGTGCTTTACAAGAAAATAAAATAAGCAGGGTAGGAAGCGATCGAGATATTAAAGTTGATGTTCGCGTTATTGCTGCAACTAATAAAGATTTGAAGAAAGAGATTTCGGAAGGAAATTTCAGAGAAGATTTATACCACCGGTTAGCGGTAATTTTAATTCATGTTCCTTCTTTAAATGATCGTAGAGATGATATTCCTCTATTAATAGAACATTTCAGTAAAAAAATTGCCGAAGAACAAGGTACTGTTAATAAGGTTTTTTCTTCTAAAGCAATTAAATTATTACAAGAGTACGATTGGACAGGAAATATTAGAGAACTTAGAAATGTAATAGAACGATTAATAATTTTAGGTGAAACAGAAGTAACCGAAAACGATGTAAAATTATTCGCTAGTAAATAAAATGGCTATGGAAGAGAATCAAATTTCAGGTTATCAAGTTAAAAAGGCAGTAACTTTGCCAAACCTTTATACTTCAGAAAGTTTTAATCTATCAAAAAAGAAATTAGAAAAAAAATTAGCAAAGGTTAGAAAACAACTCGGAAAACTTCAAAACACACTGTATGCTCACGATAAATATTCTGTGTTAATCTGTTTGCAGGGAATGGATACTTCTGGTAAAGACAGCTTGATTAGAGAGGTTTTTAAAGATTTTAATGCTAGTGGTGTAGAAGTGACAAGTTTTAAAGTTCCAACCGATTTAGAAAGAAGTCACGATTATTTATGGCGACATTATATAGCTTTACCTGCTAGAGGGAAATTTGGTGTTTTTAATCGAACACATTACGAAAATGTTTTAGTTACAAGAGTACATCCAAACTATATTTTGGGTGAAAATTTACCGAATATTAAAAGTGTTACAGATGTTAATGAAGCCTTTTGGGACAAACGCTTTGAACAGATTAATGCTTTCGAAAAAAACCTAGCAGAAAACGGAACACTTATTTTTAAATTCTATATGAATCTTTCTAAAGAAGAACAAAAATTTAGATTACTTAGAAGATTGAATATTCCTGAGAAAAACTGGAAATTTTCAGCTGGAGATTTGGAAGAACGTAAACTTTGGGACAAATATATGGAGTATTATCAAGATGCCATTAACCGGACTTCAAAACCTCACGCACCTTGGTATATAATTCCTGCAGACAATAAACCTGCAGCTCGATTAATTGTTGCTTCTATTCTACTTCAAAAATTAAAAAAACTTCAAGATATTAAAGAACCTGAAATGTCAGATAAAATGAAATCACATATTTCAGAATATAAAAAACAGCTTCAAAACGAATAATTCCTCAATAACCATCTTATGAAAAAAGTGCTTTTTTTAATTTCATCCATTTTAATAATAACAAACGGATTATCACAAAAAGTTAACAAAGAAGATTCAACAATAATTAAAGAAATTTACAATACTTCCTTGATTGACGGGGCAAGTTACGATTGGCTAGATTATATGTCTAACAATATAGGATCAAGACTTTCAGGGTCTTTAGGGGCAGAATTAGCAGTTGAATACACCAAAGAACAATTAGAAGAATTAGGCTTAGATAAAGTTTGGTTACAATCTGTAATGGTGCCAAAATGGACTCGTGGTGGGAAAGAGTTTTCATACATTGAAACCTCGCCAGGAATGACTACGCAAGCAGATATTTGTGCTTTGGGAGGTTCAGTACCAACACCTTATGGAGGCTTAAAAGCAGAAGTAGTTGAAGTAATGAGTTTTGAAGAATTAGCCGTTTTAGGAAAAGATGAAATAGAGGGTAAAATTGTTTTTTATAATCGCCCAATGCAGGCAGATTTAATACAAACAATGGATGCTTATAGCGGTGCTGTAAACCAGCGATATGCAGGGGCAGAAGAGGCAGCTAAATACGGAGCCGTTGGTGTAATTGTTCGTTCTATGAGTTTACGTTTGGATGATTATCCACATACAGGAACAATGAGTTATGGCGATACTCCAGAACATCTTTTAATTCCTGCCTGTGCAATAAGTACCAACGGCGCAAATTATTTAAGTGCCACATTAAAGCTTCAACCAAAACTACTTTTTTACTATAGTATGAATTGTAGAGCCTATCAAGATGTACAGTCTTATAATGTGATTGGTGAGATAAAAGGAAGTGTTTATCCAAATAAATACATTGTTGTTGGTGGCCATCTAGATTCTTGGGATTTGGGAGATGGTTCTCATGACGACGGCGCTGGATGCGTACAGTCTATGGAAGTATTAAGAATTCTGAAAAAAATAGGGTATCAACCAAAATATACCATTCGAGTAGTTTTATTTATGAATGAGGAAAATGGATTACGCGGCGGAAAAAAATATGCAGCAGAAGCAAAACGAAAAGGGGAGCATCATATTTTTGCATTAGAAAGTGATGCTGGCGGATTTACACCTCGTGGATTTTCGTTTGATGCAAATGATGAGAACTTTAAGCAAATAAAATCTTGGGAACCCCTTTTTGAACCATACCTAGTAAATTGGTTTACAAAAGGAGGAAGCGGTGCAGATATTGGCCTCCTTAAAAAAGAAGGTATGGTAACTGTCTTGTCTGGATTGCGTACAGATTCACAACGGTATTTTGATTATCACCACGCTGCAAACGATGTGTTTGAATCTGTAAACAAACGTGAATTAGAATTAGGTGCTGCAGCAATGACGAGTCTTATTTATTTGTTTGATAAATATGGGGTAAAATAAATATTGATGATAAAATCCAATGCTTTCCCTGATGAATATTTTTCACCTTTCTTTAAAAAAATTACCGCTTTCAATCTAAGTTTCCAACTTCAGAAATAATAAAAAAACTTTCGATTATTTTGGAAGAATTATTTATTTCTAAAGAAATTTACCAGATTAAGCTTAAAAATGATGAGTTGGTGATTTCCCTTCATACCGAAAAGCATTATTTTGAATTCTTCAATAAAATAGCCTTTTTGTAATTTGTATTTTTGATTGTAAGTATTGATTTTGTTGTAATTAGCAACAATTTATACAGGTTATTGTTTTTTATATTTGCTAATTCTCAGCAAGGTTTTCATAAAAACAGACGTAAACTTTTATCGGGAAATGCCATTTGTTTTTTTTATTCGTTACTTGATTGTATATTTAATAAAAATTAACACTAGTATTGAGAGCACTTGTTAACATATTGATGAATAATAGATTTGCCATAATTTTGGCAATGCTGTTTTTGCTGTCTTTTAATAGTAGTAGTTATTCCGAAGAAAGTTTACTAGGTGATGATGGGATTGATGTACGTTCTAGTAATATTTTTAAAGAAGAAAGTCTTAGCATCTATTCTTATTTAATAAATTCTAAAGTTTATAATAATGGACCAACTGTAGATTCATTGCAAACTTTTAGATGGAAAGCAATAGAATCTGCTCATAATGGAGATGTCGATAATGCAACCATTTTTATTGAAAAATATATAAAGGCATCACTTCATGTCGGTTTTATAAATAACGATGTATTTGAAGGCATAAAGGAAGCTCAATCATTTAAAAATTTACAAGCTAAGTATAAAACAAATTTTAGCATTATTAATTTGTTTTACTTATTTACAGCATTAATTGGGTTCTTTGTTTTTATTGTATTGAATCTAAAAAATAATTCGAGCAATTATTCAACCACATTAATAAGCTTTTTTGTTTTAATGCACTCTATTTTTATTTTAGATTTATTTTTCTATTTGTCAAATTTAAGATATAGCTATCCACATACATTTTTAATGTCTATTACATTCTCATTTTTGTATGGCCCCGTTATTTATTTTTATTATAAAAAAATTGTATTTAATTATAGTTTCCAGAAAATAGATTTATTACATCTAATTCCTACAGTTGTAATTATTTTTTTCGCATTCCCTTATTACCTATTATCTCCTTCAGAAAAGTTAAGTATGATGCTAGAGGTAAGTGCGTTTAATAATAAGGCATTAATTGGGATAGTTTTTATTATTAAACTTACGTCATTATTAATTTATGCTTTTTTAATTGTTAGAATATTTTTTCGGAAAATAAAAAACAATAAAAAATTAGATGTAGTTAAATATAAATGGCAAAAAGGGATTGCTCTTTTAGTTTCTTCCTATGTGGTTTTTTATTGTGTATATGGACTAATTATTGTTTCAAAAGTAATTCCTAGATACGAGATTTTATTCCACTTGCAAATTGTAGCAATGGCTGTAATGGTTTTATATATTGGCTATAAAGCATATTTAAATCCGAAATTATTTGCCACAGGTTATTTTCAAGAAGGATTGAATAAATATAAAAAATCTGGATTAACTACTGGTTTTTCATACGATTTAAAAGAAAGGTTGATCTATTTATTAGAAGAAGAAAAAATTTACAGACAAAATAATATTAGTTTAGAAATTCTTTCAGAAAAATTAGATACCAATCGTCACAATACCTCGCAAGTAATTAATGAACATTTTGATTTGAATTTTTTCGAACTTATTAATAAATATCGAATAGATGAAGCATTGTCTATTATCAAAAACGATACTCATAAAAATTTAAATATTATTGATATCGCTTACGAAGTTGGTTTTAATAATAAAGTTACTTTTAATAAATCGTTTAAAAAGTTACTTTCTCAAACACCTTCACAATATATTGCCTCGTTAAGCGCGTAAATACAAAGTAAGTGTACTTTGGTGTTGGTTATGTTTATGGGTCTTACCCTTTCCTTTTTATATTTTATTTACATCGCAGCCAAGAGTTAAAGCTTGTTGTGATGTTTTTTATTCTTAATTTTTTGTTTTATTGTAAGCTACCTATGTCGTTTTATACCAATTTGGATGCATAATTGTCGATAAATAAATAGAATTTAGTTTTACTTTAGACAATGATAAAAATATAAGCATAGCCGTAGTTACGGTTCTATTTTTTGAAGCTGAATAAGTGAAAGTAAAGCTATTTGTATTGGTCATTTTGCTTTCAATTTGGTATTATATGTAGAAACGCATTCTTTCCTCGATTGGGAAATCTTGGAGTGGGATATTAATTATAATCCTACTAGGTTTTTTTTAAATAAAGAGAATAAAACCTAGTAGGAATAATGTTTTTATTTTTAATTTGTTTGGTTTAGCGCAGTCGAAACCTACTTGTAACCTAAGGTTATTAGGTAATCGAATGTAATCAATCAGGCATTTTAATTTCAAAGTTATTTGCTTACACTTACATTAATCGTAAACCCAATATCATCAGAAATTAGATAATCTACAGGAACACCTTCGGTTCCTTCTGCGTTATAGTTTAGGTTCCAATCTTTTCTATCTACTGAAAAATCTTCCGAATTAATAGAAACCCCGTTATCAGAAACATCCACATTAGCATTAAATGTGATGCTCTTAGTAATTCCCATAATAGTTAAATTTCCTGTAATGGTATTCGAGAAATCTCCTGAAGCCTTTTCAACCTTAGTGATTTCAAAAGTAGCTATTGGGTTTTTTTCAATATCAAAGAAATCGGCAGACTTTAAATGTTCTGCTAAATCGGTGTTGTTTTTGTCTCCTTCAGGAAAACTAGTAACAGTTAACGAACTCATAGCTATTTCAACTTTTCCGTTAGCTAACTCGTTGTTGTTTGCTGAAAAACTTCCAGATTGTAAGCTTATTTTTCCAAATCTAGGACTAGTTCCTCCTAAATGTGAAGCTCTCCAATCTAGGTTGCTTCCATCAGAAATATTAGTGTAGGTTACGGTTGTTTCGGTTTTTGTTTCGGTAACTTCTTTAGCTTCTTCGGTAGTAGCTTTTTTTCCATTATTACCACAAGAAACTAGCAATGCACCTAGAATTAACGTTGTTAGAATTGTTTTTTTCATTTTTAGATTTGTTTTTAAGTGAATGTATTAGTGATTATTAAGAATGCGAATATATTTAAATTTCTTTCTGAAACGCATCAATTTTAGCGTTTAATTGATTGTTTAATTCATCGTTAGTAATTCCTTTTTCTGAAAAATTATCATAAAAGGAGGGAAGCGAAAAATCTGTAATAAGATTAGCTCCCATTCTTGGAAACGTGTTTTTAGCAGTTTCTAAAACGGAAGCACCACCTCCACCTCCTGGAGAAGTCGCCATTAAGAGCATAGGTTTGTTTTTCCAAACATATTTGTCAACTCTGGAAAGCCAATCGAAAATACTTTTAAAAGCCGCTGAATACGAACCGTTATGTTCTGCCATTGAAATTACAACGCCGTCAACCGAAGCTATTAAATTGCTGAGCTCTTGTATTTGTGCTGGAATTCCGTGTTCGGTTTCGTAATCTATTCCGTAGATTGGAATGTCATAATCGTTGAGGTCAATAACGATTGTTTCGGTGTTTTGAAGTTGATTTGCAACAAAAATAGCCAACTTTTTATTGATGGACTCTTTGCTATTACTTGCGCCTAATGCGATTATTTTTTTCATTTGTTATCTCCTTTTAGTTTTATTATTAATGATTGTAAGTTTTCCAGTTCTTTTTTGTTGAGGTTGTTTTCCATTTGATTATGGAATGCTTCTACTTTTTTATTTAAAATAATAAGAAGATCTTCTCCTTTTTCGGTTAAAATAATGTCCATTTTTCGTCTGTCTTTTGGGCAAAGTTTTCTTTCAACCAATCCTTTGGACACTAATTTATCAATAATACGAGTTACATTGCTAGATTTTTGAATCATCCTACTAAGTATCGTGTTTACTGAAATTGGAGTTCCTTTTGCACCTTTTAAAATCCGAAGTACATTAAACTGTGGTTCGTAAATATCGTATTCCTTTAGTTCTCTACTTACCGAATCGGTTAACCAATGGCCTGTTGTTATTAATTCTAAAAGGGTGTTAAAATAAATTTTATTCATTGTACTGAAAATAATTGTAGGTACAAATGTAAATAAAATAATTGTAGGTACAAGTAATATTTAGTTTTTATGAAATAATTATAGTCTTGGAATTTATTTCTTACAGCATTCCGTAGTTTATTTCTTCTTCAAAGCCTTCTGGTAAGTTGTCTAAAATTATTTTTCTAAGTTTTTTAAAAGGTTCAATTTTTTTCCTCAGGAAGTTGTAAAATATATTCTTCTTCAGTAGTAGCTTCGTATTTCATTTGGTCGATTTTTTATAAATATAAGAAAGATTTTGTTTAATGTTCAATGTGTTTTATAACTTAGCCATCAAAATACCTGCAATTGTCATTAACCGATTACACCAAAGAATTTAAGTACAATCTAAAGTTAGCATATCCGGTAATATTGGGAATGTTAGGTCATACGATGGTCGCTTTTGTTGATAATATAATGGTTGGGCAATTAGGAACTGCCGAACTTGCAGCCGTTTCCTTAGCCAATAGTTTTATGTTTATTGCGATGTCGTTGGGAATTGGATTTTCAACAGCAATTACTCCTTTAATTGCTGAAGCCGATGGCGAAGGAAATTTTGAAGTAGGAAAATCTATCTTCAAACATGGTCTGTTTTTATGTGCGTTTTTAGGAATATTTTTATTCTTAGGAGTTTTTACTGCAGAACCTATATTGCATTTAATGCGACAACCAGAAGAAGTGGTTGAGTTGGCAATTCCGTATTTAAACTTGGTCGCTGGTTCTTTGATTCCATTAATCGTTTTTCAAGCCTTTAAACAGTTTAGCGACGGGATGTCTATCACCAAATACCCGATGTACGCTACCTTAGTCGCCAATGTGGTGAATGTAATTTTAAACTATTTATTCATCTTCGGAAAGTTTGGTTTTCCAGAATTAGGAATGGTTGGTGCGGCAATTGGCACATTGGTTTCAAGGGTTATTATGGTAATTTATTTATGGTATTTATTATCGCAACATCATAAAACCAGGGATTATGTTTTGCATATAAAATTCTTTACTTTATCGAAAAAAGTATTTAAAAAACTTTTTGATTTAGGATTTCCATCGGCGATGCAAATGTTTTTTGAAGTAGCGATTTTCACTGCAGCTATTTGGCTTTCGGGGATTTTAGGGAAAAATCCGCAAGCTGCAAATCAAATAGCTTTAAACCTTTCGTCAATGACCTTTATGGTAGCAATAGGCTTAAGTGTCACGGCGATGGTGCGTTTAGGAAACCAAAAAGGATTAAAACGTTTTAGAGAACTTAGAAGAATTGCTTTTTCCATTTTTATGATTTCTACGTTATTTGCAGTAGTCTTTGCCATTTTATTCTTTGTTTTTAGTGGAAGCCTGCCGAAATTATACCTAGATTTTAACGATCCAGAAAAATTTGCAGATAATTTTGAAGTGGTAAGTATTGCTTCTAAATTATTATTAATAGCTGCGGTTTTTCAAATTTCCGATACCATACAAGTTGTTGCTCTTGGAGCTTTACGAGGTATGCAAGATGTAAAAATTCCAACATTTATGACTTTTATTGCTTATTGGGTTATTGGCTTCCCTATCTCATATTATTTAAGTTTATATACCGAATATAAAAGTGCAGGAATTTGGATTGGCTTATTGGCAGGACTTACTTCATCGGGAATTATGTTGTTTATTCGCTTTAATTATCTTTCAAAAAAGTTAATAGTTGAAAATGATTTGCTAACCAAAGAAGCTTAATGTTTTGAAAAAAACTCTTCCATTAGTACTATTTATTTCAGTTTGTATCTTGACCTTTTTGCTATCTATTTTGAAAAGCAGGTCGTAATTTATATTGTAAAATCACTTTAATTAAGCCTATTTTGGTATTGTAAAGCAAACTTACTACTGTTAATAAGTGATTTGTTTTAGGATTATTCTTTAGCTTTTTAGCGATATTTTTTTGCTCGGAAAAGGAGAATTATTTTTTATATTTGGACTTGCATCTTTTTTATATCACTATGATTGAAAAATTATTTACAAAAACAACCTTTAAGGAATTGGTTTCAGTTTCAATTCCCTATGTGTTAATCTTCATTTTACTTCTTAATCTATTATACGAATATTTGGGCGGAATGAAAATACTAGTGATTATTTATGCCTTGGTAATTATGGTCACCTATGTGTCGGCTCAGTTTTTAATTTGTAGCTTTGTCCTGAAATTAAATACTGAAAAATGACACTTCCAAAATTTATATTAGGCGATAATACGGAGTTTCCGAATGCTATTTATGTAATTCATACAGAATTTCCTCGTTTTATCATCAACCTTCAAGATGATGAAGTAGAATGGTTGGAAGAATTTGATAAAGAAGACCAGAAAGAATTAGAAGAGGAAACAGAACAAGCTATAAAAGAAGCCAGCGAATTTTACGACAGAGAAGTAGCACTTTACGAAAATGATTGAAGAATTATTAAAACTTGATACCGAACTATTTTTATACCTAAATCAATTAGGAAGCGAACCTTGGGATCTACTTTGGCAAATTATTACCAACAAACTTACTTTTATTCCGCTGTATGCGGTATTGCTTTTCTTTGTATATAAAAGCTACGGTTTAAAAGGAATGTTTGTGATTATATTCTCAGCAGCATTGATGATTGCTTTCGCCGATCAATTAGCCAATTTATTTAAACACGGTTTCCAACGACCTAGACCTTGCCAAGAAGAAGATTTACAAAGCTTAATACGTCACGTAGTTGAGAATTGCGGACGTTATGGATACTTTTCTGGTCACGCCGTAAACTCAATGGCAACAGCTGTTTTTCTGGGTTTAATCTTAAAAGATAAATTTAAATCCCTTCCTTTTATACTACTTTTTTGGGCTTCTATTGTTGGCTATAGCAGGATTTATGTAGGCGTACATTATCCATTAGATGTTTTTACTGGAATGTTTTTTGGAGGGGTTATTGGTTGGGTTTTCTACCGATTTCAGTTAATTTTGCAACGGCGGTTTGTAAATTATAATTAATTTCAGATTCTTTATCTTGAATTATTGGTTCAGTTTTTTAATAAATAGAAATACATACAGGTATCTAATAAACAAGGCAATGAATAACGGAATCAGCCCATAAGTAAAAACCTGAACACCAGTAATCCAATGAATAGAAATTAATGTTAACATTAAAATTAAAAAGAAAATATATTTCCCAAGCCAAAGTGGAGGTGATTTTTTAGCAATGGTTCTAACAAATAGTAAGGAGAGCGGAAACGCCCACAATACATTGTAGTTATTTGTAGTAGTTGAATGATCGGTCGCAAACCAAAGTAATAATAATAATAATCCAATAATTCCAGTAATTACAAATATAATAGCATCTAAATACCGACTTCGAGATTGGTTTTTAAAATCATTATAAGTAATAAATAGTATAAATAAACCTAGTAATCCCACGACAAACAACGGACTTGTAAAAAAGTTTATGTTATTTTCTTTTGGAGTGTTTTTAAAAAGAAAGTTAGATTTTTTTACTAATTTTTCTGATTTTCCGTTTCGGGTAATACTTGCTTCATTAGCCGCTTCCATTACATATTTGGGTAAAAATTGGTATTCCCATTCGGTAGCTTTTTTATCTACAACTGCACCAATGGCGATGTCCATCCCAAAGCTTTCCCAAGAATTCCAATTTACATTTTTTTGTATCAAACCTCTAAAAGTATATTCTTCTTCAAAAATATTGTCTTTATATTCTAATTTGTTTCCTAAAACAGTAACCAATACATCTCTCATTCTAGTGGCACAATTATCGAATAAGAAATCGTACATATAATCTCTGTTCTCGGGTTTTGCATTGTTTAAAAGATAGTTGAAAAGTGTTTGTTTTTCGGAAAGGTTGAGGTTTAATACCTGTTCATTAATCCACCGGTTTTGCCGAACATAATAGTTGTAAAAAGGATTGTAATTATTATAATCAAGTTTGTAATAAAGTTTTCCTCTGGTAAATTTTAAATAAAAATTTGGAGTGTTAAAATCGAAGGTTCCGTAATTGTAAGTTACATCTATGTTATTTATTGAATCTTTTACCCGAAAGGCATTGTGACCAAAGCTATCATTCAGGTTCTCACCGGGTCCAATAGTAAGAATGCTAATTTCTGCTTTGGAAGAAAGTTGTGTTTCTTGTGCGTTTCCGAAGAAACCAAGAAAAAGAAATAGCAGGAATAAGTAGTTTTTTATCAATTTTTATTTTTAGAAAAATTACTTCAATTAATAAGATTGCTTCGTCGCTGAAAAAGCTCCTCGCAATGACATTCATTCATTCAACCATTCAACCATTTAATCATTCAACCATTAACTACCGAAACAAACTCCAGTCCAAAGTAACAGAAAATATATTAGAATACAAAGCTGCACTTTGATCACCAATATCGGTTAAGGCATAATCTATTTGAATTCCTTTATATTTAAATCCAATACCAATATTTGGTTGAAAACCTACAGATTCGCTTCCATCTAACTGGGTAATATTCTGAAAATTACCAATTCCTGCTCTTATAAAAACTAAATCTATATATCCAAATTCTAAACCTAAGGCAGGAGTGAAGCTGGTAAATGATGTAGAAAATATTTCGTTGGTTTCTGCAAATCGGAAGTTGAGATCTATTTCAGCAAGCAAAACATAATCGTAATGAAATACAAATTTTCGTGCCATTCCTATATTTAATTTAGGAATGGTAATCTCGGTAGTTTCAGGTAATTCTTGGTTTTGACCCTCTACGGCTCCTTGTATTTCAGCAAACTTTTCTTCATTTATAGCCCAAGCATTAAAAGTGGTCGTAATATCACGTACCATCACTCCAAATTGCCAATCGTTTTTATTAAACTGAAGTCCGAAATCAAGTCCGAAACCCCAAGAGGAAGCAAAATCGCCAATAATTCTACGTACAACCTTGGCATTAACTCCTAAATTTAAACCATCTAAAGGAAGCGCTCTGGCATAGGAAAAAGTAACCGCATAATCGGCAGTTGAAAATAAACTAATCCGACTGTAATCTATATTTCCTTGATCGTCTATTAACTGAGTGGTATTTAATATATCATCTACTCCAAATCTAATTAAAGATATAGCAACAGCACTTTGGTCGTCCAAAACCATTGCAAAGGCGCCATAATCGTAGTTAGCAATATTTGCAAAATACGAAGCGTGCATTAATGAAAATTGGTTGTCCTCTAGTGCGAGAAGTCCCGCAGGATTCCAATAGCCCGAGTTTACATTGGCGGTAGAAGCCGTTACTGCATTCGCCATACCAAAGGCAGCTGCGTCCACACCGATATTCAAAAACTCGTTGGAATATTTCCGAACAGTTTGCGAATTTGCTGCAAATGAAAGCATTACTAACACAATGATAAATTTCTTCTTCAAGCTTTGTAATTTGGACAAATATCTCACTATTTTACAGAATAATAAACTATAATTTTAAACACATATTGTTATAGACGAAAATACTTTTCTATTTTTACAGAATTAATGGGTTAATGAATGAATGAATGAATGATATAATGAATGAATGAATGAATGATATAATGGTTTAATGAATTTATGTAAAAATTATAATTATGATAGAAAAAGAGCTATTTATAGAAAAAATGAAAAAGCGGACTAAAAAGTTTTCTGTTGATGTAATACTTTTTTGCGATAGTTTAAAAAAAAGTCAAGCTTCGTCTGTAATTATTTATCAATTAGTTAAATCTGCTACATCGACAGCAGCAAATTACAGAGCAGCTTGTAGAGCACGTTCAAAAAAAGAATTTTTTAGTAAAATATGTATTGTTGTTGAAGAAGTTGACGAAACCGAATTTTGGTTAGAAATAATTGATGACGCTAATTTAACAAAAGAAGACCAAGAATTAAAAAGATTACTTACTGAAGTATTAGAACTTATAAAAATAATGTCGAAAGCAAAAAGTTCAAGTTATAATTCAATCAATCATTAAACTATTCAATCATTAATTCATTCAACCATTAACTCATTCAACCATTCAGTCATTAACCCATTCACTCATTAACCCATTAACCCATTAAAAAATGAAAAAACACATTCCAAATTTAATTACCTCACTGAATTTACTTTGCGGTTGTATAGCCATATTATTTGTAGTAAGTGGCGATTTAGTAGTAGCTTCTTTTTTAGTATTAATAGGAATGTTTCTTGATTTTTTTGACGGACTTGCAGCAAGGCTTTTACACGTACAAAGCGAAGTAGGATTGCAACTAGATTCTTTGGCAGATATGGTAACCTTTGGAGTAGTTCCTGGATTGATGATGTTTCAATTATTAAATAAAACAACTGCACCTCATCTTTTAGAAACTGGTTTTGAAGCTTCCGAAACCATTTATGGCTTTGAAGCGGGAATGAGTTTATTACCTTTTTTAGGAATGTTGATTATATTGGCTTCTGCTTACCGTTTAGCAAAATTTAATATTGACAGCCGACAAACTACTAGTTTTATTGGCTTACCAGTTCCTGCAAATACCTTAATAATAATAAGTTTACCTTTAATGTTTCAATTTCAATATTCGCCATTATTAGAAAGTATTATCTTTAACCAATGGTTTTTAATAGGATTGACACTAGTAAGTTCCTTTTTGTTGAATGCTGAAATCCCACTATTTGCATTAAAATTTAAAACTTGGGATTTTGCTTCAAATAAAAAACGGTATATTTTTCTAGCTATTTCTTTAGTAGCATTGGTGGTTCTAAAATTTATTGCAATCCCACTTATCATCTTATTTTATATATTACTTTCACTTTTTTGGAAGGATTAATTATTTTATATTGCTGAAAAATTATTTGTTATGAAAAAATACTTACTTATAATAACTCTTGTTTTATTTGGAACTATAACTTCTACTACTGTTGTAGCTCAAGTTGCAAATCAACCTCCAAACTTATTTATTTGCGATGATAATAATGATGGATTTGTCATTTTTGACTTAACCGTTACAGAACCCTATATTATTGGAGGGCAAGATCCAACAAATCTTTTTGTGAAATTTTATGTTTCACAAGCAGATGCTAATGTAGATATAAACCCAATTGCATTTCCAGAATCATATATTAATAGTATAGTTAACTTTCAAATAATCTATGCACGCCTTGAAGATACTACTAATGGAGATTACGATACGACTAACTTTGCTATAGAAGTAGAAGAAAGCCCTATTATTATTGTACCTACACCTTTAGTGACTTGTGATGATACGGAGATTTTTGGACCAGACGATGAGTTAGAACCTTTTGATTTAGAGAGTAAGATAGATGAAATTACGGGAGGAGATGCTAATATTAGCATTACCTATCACGAGAGTCAGTCTGATGCTGATACCGGAGATAACCCCTTAGTGAGTCCTTATATTAATTTGTTCAATCCCCAGGCAATATATATTCGGGCAGAGAATATTACTGGTTGTGTAATAAGTGAAGGGTTTACCCTAGATTTAATAGTCAACCCATTACCATCACCAATAACACCAACACCGTTAAATGTATGCGATGAAGACAACGATGGTTTTGCAATGTTCACCTTAACAGATAAAGACCTAGAAATTATAGGAGGTGAGCCTGGTGTTTCTCTCTCTTATCACGAAACTCAAATAGATGCTGAGTTGGGAATAGGTGCATTAACGGATCCTTATGTTAATATTCAAACTCCTATTCATACAATATTTGCTCGTGTTGAGAATTTTGTAACAGGCTGTTTTGCAATAGTTGAGTTAGATCTAATTGTACAGCCTACTCCAGAAATTAATTTGGTCGATGATTTAATTTTGGTTGATGAAGATGGTAATGGAATAGAAATATTTGACCTTACAGTTAGAGCCTCACAAATACTTAATGGACAAGTAGCAACTATAACGTATCATGAAACGGAAGCAGATGCAGCAACTAACATAAATGCAATTGCAAATGCAACATCTTATATTAATATTACCAATCCTCAAACCATCTATTATAGATTAGAGAATGCAGATTCTTGTTATTCAGTAGGGAGTTTTACACTAATTTTAGTAGATGCCTTAATAGATGAAGAACCAGATGATATATTTATAGATGAAGGCGATGGCGATGGATTAGCAATTTTTGACTTAACAATAAATGAAGCACAAATGTTGGGCGACCAAAATCCTGCGATTGCTCTTTTTACCTATCATACCACTTTTGAAGATTCTGATAATGGTGTAAATGCTATTGCAAGTCCAACTGCCTATCAAAACGTTTTAAATCCTCAAACTATCTATGTGCGACTTACCAATAATAACACAGGATTTTATGTATTAACTAGTTTTGAAATTGAAACAGATGAAATTTTAGGAATTGAAGATGACTTTATTTCAAACTTTAAAATGTATCCAAATCCTTCCGAAGCTATTATTAACCTAATGTCTAATAGTTTTTCTGAAACGGTTGGTATTTCAATTTATAATCTTCAAGGACAACTAGTTATTACTGAAGAAAAAACACCAAGTAATGAAACTATTCAAGTTGATATTTCTAATTTAACAACAGGAATTTATTTTGTAAAAATTGTTTCAGGAGAAAATACGGTGATAAAAAGAGTGATTAAGCAATAGATTACTACTTATTATATTTTTCAGAATAGCGTTTCCAAAGTTCGGTTTGATGGGTTTCTAATGAGATATCACGACCATCAATAAAAGCTCTGCTAAGAATATTGGTTCGCATATCCAAGGCATCGCCTTCGCTAATAAACAGCGTAGCACTTTTACCAACCTCTAAGGTTCCGTAATCAGCATCGATTCCTAAAATTTTAGCTGCATTTAACGTAATTAACTGTAGAGCAATTTCTTTGTTCAATCCTTGTGCCGCTACTTGTCCTGCGTAAAACGGAAGGTTTCTAGTATTCATTCCAGACATTTGTCCGTTAGTTTGCAAAGCGACTAAAACACCTGCATTGGTTAGTAATTTTGCTAATTTATAAGGTAAATCGTAATCATCATCGTCTCCATCTGGAGTGGTATGAACTCTTTGTATTAATACAGAAATATCATTAGTTTTTAAAAATTCTGCAATTTTATAAGCTTCATAAGCGCCCACAATTACAAGTTGATTGATTCCTAATTCTTTTAAAATAGTAACAGCATCAATGATTTCTTTTTCACTTTCGGCATAAACAAACAATTTTTGCTTTCCATTAAAAAGACCTTGCATTGCTTTAAAAGATTCATTTTGAATTTTTGGTGTTGTCTTTCCGTAAGATTTACTGTTTAAAATAAAGTTTTTAATACTGCTTATTCGTTCTTGATATTTTTTGTTAGGCTTGTAAGCACTAGATTCTCCTAACCACCAACGACCTTGAGAATAACTACTTGGCCAATGTAAATGAATTCCGTCGTCGGTTTTAATAGCTGCATCTTCCCAGTTCCAAGCATCAAATTGAACAATAGATGAGGTTCCAGAAATAGTCCCACCACGAGGCGTAATCTGACCAATTAACACACCATTTGGTCGCATTGATTCTACTACTTTACTTTCTGTATTATAAGCAATTAAGCTCCGAACATTCGGAATCATATCTCCAATTTCATCCTGAT
>JAKITD010000102.1 GCA_021648265.1 Flavobacteriaceae bacterium
TTTTTGTTAGTATCTTGCTCATGGAACTGTTTTTAAATGGATATTTGTTTTTTTTTGCAATAACAAAATACAAATTTTTAAACAGTTTTCCAATTTCAAATCACTCTAAAGTGCCAATAAAATCAATGCTTAACGATTTATAGAATGTGTTTTTCGGGGGATGGCTAAAAGGTCTTTAAGACCTTGCAGGACAAGTAAAATAATAGACAATTTAATTTATGATACCTGAAGCTACAAAATCAGTGCTTTCAAATTTGATGGAAGCTAAAATTCTACCTAAAACCATGTCTACAAAAAAAGTGGTTCGTTATTTAAACAGTAAAGAATTTCATAGAGCAAAATTATACGAGCCCGAATTTAAAGAGCTTTTAGGAAGACGAAGAAAAGGAATCCGATACGAATTTGATACCTTAAAAGTAATCGAGTTTGAACTAAAATTACAAGGAACCATCGATTTTTCATAAATACAACAAAGACCATATTTCACGCATTTTTCAAAATTTATATTATTTTTTTTCATTTAGGACGCTTCTATTATTCTATGTATTTTTGGGAGGTAATTAACCAATAATATTCAAAACTTAATATTTATGATAAAAAAGATACTTATTCTTTTAATGCTAGGAATTTCTTTTTCTAACTGTACGAATAATGATATTGAACAGGAGATGATTGAAAACAACAATGATGATAATGATAATGATGACGATGAAGTTTCATTGACTGATGCTGAATTTTTTGAAAATTTTGGTGAAACTGTGGTTACGGATATTATTGGAAGGGTTTCAGATCAAGAAGGAAATTACTTAGAAAATGTCGAGATTAAAAGCGGTACACAAACTCTTTTTACAGATAGTAATGGTTATTTTTTGTTGACAGATGTTGAAGTAAATGAACGCTTTGCATATGTGAAGGCTAGTAAAGTAGGATTCATAGATGGGTCTAGAACTATTGTTCCTAACAAAATTGGGGCTACACAAATGTCAATCACATTACTTGAAAAAAATGTGATAGCGACGTTGGAATCAGGTCAGCAAGGAGTGGCTTCATTGAGCAATGGAAGTAAAGTAATATTTGAAGGAGCTTTTAGTACAGCATCTGGTAATCCTTACAATGGCTCTGTTGAGGTTTCTATGCATTATTTAGCTCCTAATATACTATCAACTTATTCAGAAATGCCCGGTAACTTAATAGGAAGAACAGGAGGTGATGAGCTTCGAGGGCTTGAAACCTATGGGATGATTGCTGTTAGTCTATTTGCTTCCGATGGGTCTAAATTAAATTTAAGCGAAAATTCTTTTGCCACGATTGAATTGCCAATTGATAATTCGCAGCTATCTGTTGCTCCAGAGACAATTCCTTTATGGTATTTTGATGAAGAACTTGGTTACTGGAGAGAAGAAGGGGTCGCAACAAAAATTGATGGTAAATATGTTGGGCAGGTCTCACATTTTTCCTTTTGGAACTGTGATGATTTTCTAACTACGACCACCTTATGTATAAATGTGGTGGATTTAAATAACAACCCTGTGAGTAATCATACGGTCTCCCTTATTAGAAATGCTACCGAGAATAATGTAGGTGTTGGTGTTACGAATGAAAGTGGGCAAGTTTGCGGAGAAGTTCCTGTAGATGAGTCGCTTACCTTAATGTCATATTATATAGATTGTTCGGGTCAAAATGCTACTTATGAGCAAAGTATTGGGCCTTTTACTAATAGTACAACAATAACGATTATTTTGAGTTTTGCCGATTTTGAAACCTCAGTAATAACAGGGACTGTGGTAAATTGTGATACAGAAACTCCTGTAGAAGAAGGTTATGTTTTTTTTGAAAACGCTCAAGGTGATTATGCCTATCCTTTGGATAACGGTACATTTGAATTTAATGCTACTTATTGTACTCAACAAAATGAGGCCATAGTTATTGGATATGATATTGTAAACCTGGTAGAATCTCCACCTATAGAATTTAATATCACTTCGTCGCAAACTCCACTCGGGCAAATAAATACTTGTGAAGATACCGATACAGGAGACGAAAATGCAAACATATTTACTGGAGATGTTACCCTCTCATCTCAAGAAGAAGTAGATTTATTTGGAACTCAGGCCTATACCAAGATTGAAGGATCTTTGTTGGTTCTTAATGACCCTACTACTCTAATTACAAATTTAGATGCTTTGCAAACAATAATTGTAATAACTGAAGATTTTTCAATTATAGGCAATCATGAGTTAACTTCTTTATTTGGGCTTCAAAGTCTGAAACGAGTTGAAAATGATTTAATTGTGTTTAACAACCAACTACTAGCAGATGTTACTGGAATACTAAATATAGAAGTGATTGGAAATAATTTCATCTTTAAAGCAAATGATGCTGCTACAAGTCTTGATGGTTTTCAAAATATTACTTCAGTAAATGACCTTTTAATTGTAAATAATGAAAATCTTTTGAGTCTGGAAGGCCTCAACGGGATTACATCAATTATTGGTGATTTGTATATTGGAGATGGTCCAGACTTATCAGGTCAAAATACAAACCTTCAGAATGTAAATGCGCTTTCTAATTTAACATCTGTGGGAGGAAGAGTGAGGTTGAGTGCGAATCCTGCACTTATTGATCTATCTGGGTTTGATGCGCTCCAAACTGTTGGAACCTATTGCGGGTTTTATGACTTAAAAATTTCAGGAATTTTGAACGCGTTTAATAGTCTCGAGACCGTAGGGTATCAACTTGGGGTAACTGGTAATGATATTCAAGAAATTGCTGGATTTAACAGCCTGCATACGGTGGATGCTTTGAATCTTGACGGAAATAGTGATCCAAACAATTCAATAACGCTTATAAGTGGATTTAATAGTTTAACTTCTGGTATTGTGAGTATTCGTTATTTTGAGAGCCTTGTGAATATTTCTGGTTTCGATGCAATAGTTAATTTAGAGCGGATTGATGTAGTTTCAAATAACTCTCTAACGAGTGTAACAGGTTTTAATAATGTTGAATCTGTGGAGACAATTTTTGCTTTTCAAAGTAATCCTTTACTCAATGATCTTTCTGGGTTTTCAAGTTTAGAAAGTGTTAGTTCGATGATAATCTCTAATAATAACTCACTAGAAAATTTTCAAGATTTATCGTCTATTAATGAAATAACATCGCGAATTGATATTTCCTGGTGTGATGGATTAATAAACTTAACTGGACTGGAAAATGTAACAGCCATTGGAACAACTTTGGTTGTTGAAGAATGTAGCAATATTGAGAACCTAGAAGGCCTTAATAATGTTACTACTATTGGAGGCTATATGGAAATTCAAGAAAATAATAATATGACAAGTATGAATGGGTTGGAAAGCTTAATAAGTGTTGAAGACGTACTCATTGGCTATTATCATAATGTAGCGGGATCTAACATTTTGCCTTCCCAAAATCTAAGTCTTTCAGATTTTTGTGCACTACAGAATTTATTTACCAATGGAAGTTATGCAGATGTATATTTGGGGTACAACCTATATAATCCTACCGTGCAAGATATTATTGACGGAAATTGTAGTCTGTAAATCACTTTTAACGTGATTATTTTAGCCATATAAGTATTGATTTGGGTGAATTTACTTCAAGAACTAACACTAATGGAAATTATTAAAAAATTTAGAGATGCTTAAATAGGAAATGATTAGTGTAAACTGTGTTTCATTTATATTGATATCCAGTTTTATAGGAGCTTCTAAAATACGACAATTGCCTTATTTGTAAATACATATTAAATTATCATTTTTGACAATAACAATTTAAAACGATTAATATAAAAACCAATAAAATGAAAAAACAACTCACGATTATGTTTGTACTAATAAGTACAACATTACTATTTGCCCAAAAATCAAAAGTAAATGAAGGAAGCTTTAAAAATTTAAAAGGAATTACAGAATTTAACTTGGTCTTTGATTATACCGATGTTCAAATTCCGAAGTATAAATCTGAAGAAGAGTTTCTAAAGGCGGGTTCTAAAAATTGATTTTTTATCTTTTTTCAAAAAAACAAGAACCCTTTTTTATCTTTTTGAGAAAATTTATATTTCAAATGTAGTAAAAATTGATTGATTTCAACAATAAATGTTAAAATT
>JAKITD010000041.1 GCA_021648265.1 Flavobacteriaceae bacterium
CAGTATCGCTCTTTTCCTTAAATTAAAACGTTCTTCACTAGGCAGGGTTCTGAAATCTATTTTTTCCATCCCCAAATATACAATATTTATTTGATAAATTACGTTAAATTATCGCTAGGTTAATAACCTAACACTTATGGTTACTAATGTAAATGGCAACCAAGCAATATACGGCAATCAACTATTATCAACACAAGAGTTTGATGTTTCATCTTTCACCATTTACCCAAACCCTGTAACAGCTATTTTACAAATTAATACTCAAAATACTATTGTAATTAAAAACATACAAGTGTATGATGTTATGGGTAAAAAATTAATGGAAACCAAAAATAGTAATCAAATAGATGTTTCAATACTTGCAAGTGGTTTATTATTTGTAAAAATAGAAACAGATAAAGGGTTTGTGGTAAAAAAGGTTGTTAAGGAGTAGAATTTTAGACCTACTAGGTTTCCTGCCTAAAAATGGCAGGCAAGTAAAAACCTAGTAGGTCTAATCTTATAAAGCAATAATTACTGAAAATAATTTCATAACTATCGGAACAGCAAAAGGCTAATTTATTACATTTATGAAACAACTACCAATTCTCTTTTTACTATTTTTTTTATTTTCTTGTCAAACAGAAAAAAAAGAAACCAAATTTTTTAAAGTAGCATACAAGGGTGCATTAAAAAATATGATGCAAAAAGGCGATATTTCTGGAAAGGTTGAATTATCCAAATTTAAAGAAGTAAATAATTTTTATGCCCTTGGAGCTTTTGAAAATTTAAAAGGCGAAATTCAGATTTTTAATAGCAAACCTCATAACTCACTTGTAAGTGGAAACTCTTTAAAAATAGATAAAACTTTCAGTAAAAAAGCAACATTATTGGTATATGCTTCCGTAAAAAAATGGAAAAATATTAAAATACCTGCCGAGGTGATTACATACGAACAATTTGAAAAATTTATAAAAAAAGCAGCTTCAGAAAACGAAATAAATACCGAAGAACCTTTTCCTTTTTTATTGGAAGGTAAAATTCAGAAATTCGATTGGCACGTAATTAATTGGCGAGATGGAGATACTATACATACCCATAAAAAACACAAAACCAAAGGAATGTACGGAACCATAAAAAATAAAAAAGTAGAAATGCTTGGCTTTTATTCTGAAAAACATAAAGCAATCTTCACACATCATACTAGAAATTCACATATCCACGTTAAAATGGCTAAAAATGGAGTAGCAGGACACGTAGATGATTTACTTTTAGATATTGGAATGACCTTAAAATTGCCGAACGTAAATTAACGGAACTTATATTAATTTTTAGGCTTTCTTTTGTTGAATCAGCTATTATACTTGACATTCTTATTTTTTTGGCTAAATTACAACAGAGTATATCAATCAATTTAAATAGTAAACTGTGGATATATAACCGTTAGCATACATTAACCACGAAACTCAAATTAAACGATGAAGCAAAGAATTTTACTGATTTTTATGATTGGTTTTTTAACCAAAATTTATTCACAAGACAAAAAAATTGAATTTCAATTATCTCTTGGACCAACATTTTCAATCCCAAAAACGAGTGAATTAACTAATACGAATGTTGACGGAAGTCCTGAAATCAAATCTTCAATAAATATTGGAGCATACATTTTACCAAGTGTAAACTATTCGCTTAGTGAAAAATCCTCTCTTGACTTTGGAATTGGATTTTATCTAGATAGATTTTCTATCGAAGATAAAATTAGACCAGTTACAAATAAAGGAAACCGAAGTATTAGCCAAATTCAGACGCCAATAAACTTTAACCTTCATTTTAGTCAAGATAATTCTTACCAACTTGGAATTGGAGGATTTGCTAGTTTTTTAATATCTGCCAAAGAAAAAGGAGATACAATAACTGATTTTTCTCAAATTGACATAATTGACCCGAACGACCCAGTTTTTAATAATAATTCTACAGTAAGTTATGACAATAACATTAAGAATAATTATAATTCAGTTAGTTTTGGAGCATTCGTTCAGTTAAAGAAAAACATATCCTTTTCGTCAGATAAAAAAGGTTTTATACTTCTGAGAATTAACCAATATTTTAATTCCATAAAGAACAATGACTCTGATTCTGATTTGAACCAATTTATTGAATTTAAGAACGAAAAAGAGCCTACAACAATAAATTTAGGAATTGGAATAATATTATAACGTATGCTAAGCCGTATAAAATTAATTGCTAGCTCTAGCCTACTTACGAAAGTCCTCGCGGACTTTCTATTTGTGATTTATTTGCTAAATTTAGTGCTTAAAACACGCAACTAATCTTATGCCAAACGTTGATAAAGCAACTTTCAATACAGCCAAGCTATGTCAATAAATTTCTATTAAATTAATTAATTCTTAAATTTGTGAGATAATATGCTTGCAATTCAATAGAAATAAAATTATTGCGTTATAAATAAAAACAATATTATGAAGGGGTATTCTTTATTAATTATAAGTATATTTTTCTGTTTTTCAACAATGATTTCGCAAAACGATATCAATCAATTTGATAGTCAAGGAAAACGTCAAGGTGTTTGGGAAAGGAAGTATGAAAAATCCGATCAAATAAGATATTCTGGTCAATTTAATCACGGAAAAGAAATAGGGGTTTTTAAATATTATTGCAAGGATTGTTTGAGTAAGCCTTCCGTAATAAAAACTTTTAACGATCAAGATAATTCTGCCTTTGTAAAATACTTAACCAAAAAAGGAAAAGTAATAAGTGAAGGTAAAATGATTGGTAAAAACCGAATTGATGAATGGATCTATTACCATAAAAACTCCAATGTTATTATGACTAAGGAATATTATAAAAATGGAAAACTGGATGGACAAAAAATCACCTATTACCTTACTAATAAAATAGCAGAAGAAGTAATCTACGAGAATGGAATCAAGCAAGGAAAAAACAATTACTATTCTCCAACAGGTGTTCTGTTAAAAAAATTACTTTATAAAAATGACGAACTTCACGGCCCAGTTACCTATTACGACGGTAGTGGAAATATCACGTTAGAAGGAAACTACAAAGAAGGAAAAAAGCATGGTATCTGGAAAACCTACAAAAACGGTAAATTTATAAAAGAAGAAGTATTTCCGAAGCCCAGAGTTCGTAATTAATCATCATATTAATTCTTTGCATTTGAGAGCCTCTTTTGGGCTAAACTACCTAATTAAGTGTAGATTAATCAAAAAAATAACCGTATATATCATATGAGTGTATGAAAATTAACTTTATAAATAGCATGTTTTTTTTGTTTTGTGCTTTTTTAAACGCTCAAGATATTAAACTTAAAACAATAGATTTACCGCAAACTTTAGTTATTCAAGATTTTTCTTTTTTAAAAGATGAACTTGAAGGCATTCAGGTGGTTATGCTTGGAGAGAACTCTCATTTTGACGGAAATATCTTTGAAATGAAAACTAAGTTAATTCAATATTTATATCAAGAAATGGGGTTTAAAACCATCGCCTTTGAATCTGGTATTTATGATGTGTGGAAAGCTCAAAATAAAATAGCCTCTGGAGTTAAACCTAAGAAAGCTTTTGAAAACTCACTATTCTCTATTTGGTCTAAGACAGAAGAGTTTCAAAAATTTGTTGAATTTTACGATGAAAATAAAGAAGATTTAAAACTATTTGGTTTTGATAATCAAATAACTGGAAATTACGGCGAGAAATACCTTACTTCAGAACTTTATGAATATTGTAAAGAATACAATTTACCAATAACCTTTAAACAATCAGATTTTGAATTACTTATCCAATCTCTTTATAATTCTAATTATTTTGATGAGAAAGATATTTCTTATTATCAATTTAAAACTACCTTAACGACACTTTTAAACAAAATTGAAACAAAACAGCATGATGATATTCATTTTTATTGGTATCAAATAATTAAAAGCATTCTTTCATTAGGTAAAGATAAATACTTCAAAAAAAAAGAAATTTTAAGTCCATTTTACGTCAGTGCTAATGACAATATAAGAGATAAGCAAATGGCGGATAATTTATTAGCATATATAAAGAAGCATCCAAATGAAAAAATTATTTGTTGGGGAGCAAATTCTCATTTTGTGAATAATATGTATTCTATAAACACATCTATTTTAAAAGGTTTTGTGCCAATGGGGTCTTATGTTAAAAAGCAGTTATTAAATAAAGTGTATAGTTTAGCTTTAATCACAGCGGCAGATTCTATTAATTTAGCAAACAAATGGGAAGAAACTCCAATAGATACCTTGTCATTTGAGTACAAACTTAAAAGTAAGAATGAGCCAATTGTTTATATTTCATCCAATCAGCAGTTTATGAAAACTAAACAATTAAACAGATTATTTAGTCCAATTAAATTTGTAGAGTCTCAATTAGATTTGTTACACGATGGCTATTTGTTTTTAGATACCGTAAAAAAGGCAACCGTCATAGAGACTGGTTTTGAAGAAATAATAGAAAATAAATTTGAAGAAAGTAAAAACAAAATAACAGGACGTATTTTAGATTTTGAAACAAAAACTCCAATTCCGTTTGTGAATATTTTTATTAATCAAACAGATGAAGGTGCAATTTCTAATGTAGAAGGCTACTTTAGTTTGAATATTAAAAATCATGCAAAAAAAGACATCTTAATTTCTGCATTAGGATATGAAGCTATTAGTTATAAAAGTGAAACCTTACCTAAGGTAATATATTTAAAAACTCAAAGTACTGTCTTAGATGAAATTGTTATTTATGGTAAAATTGACCCATATACGATACTAAAAAAAGCAATAAATAGTATTAAAAAAAATTATCCTGTTAATTCATTTAATATAACTCACTACTCTAATTCTAACATAAAAATTGAAGACAGTACGCTTTTAGATTTTGAAATGGTATCTAATCAATATGATAGAGGTTATACAAATAAAAATAGATGTACTCAAAATATACAAGAAATAAAATGGAATATTGAGCCAAAAGTAAAGCCTAAAAAGATCCATACATTTTTCACCTATCCAAATCCGATAATGAACGCTTCTTTTCTAAAAATTAAAAAGTATAAAAAGTTTATTTTTAAAATTGAAAATACAATAGACTATAACGGAAAGGAAGTTTATGTGATGTTTTTTTCTACAAATAGACAGCACTTCAATTATACGAGAAGATCAAATTTAAGTAAGTATTATGGAACTATTTACATAAATAAAAATGATTATGCAGTGGTGAAAATAATTCAAAATTGGGATTGGAACACCTCTGAAGCCCCTTTTGTTTTAACGAAAATGTATGACAATAAATATTGGCCTAAAAAATATAATATGATTGGGTATGAGCAAGAAACCTGTGAGACAACTTATCTTAAAGAAGAATCAGGTTTGTATTTTTTAAAAAGCTCTCAGACGATTTTTCTTGGCAAGATAAAAGATGTAGGGAACAAAACTTATAATTTCACACAAAAGTATAGTTCATATTGGTATGATATTAGGTTAAAAGATGTTGAGAGAATTCATTTTAAAAATGAAACAGAAAATATTGATAAAGTAAAGTACAATAGCTCATTCTGGAAGAATTATGTTTTACCTAATTAATAGGATATTTTCGCAGATTAAAAATGGTAAATTTATAAAAGAAGAAGTATTTCCGAAGCCCAGAGTTCGTAATTAATCATCATATTAATTCTTTGCATTTGAGAGCCTCTTTTGGGCGAAGCAACCTCATAAAACAAACACTATTTTAAACCTTTAGCTTCAGGTTTTGTAAACCTGTAAGGATTCAATAACTTTGCAGTCTAATTTTTCACAAATAAAATTAGTAAGATTTTAAACTCAAAAGTTTATTCTTAGTAATAGCTCTTTTGCATTTTAGCGTCTTAGCGAGAAAAAATAAAAAATGAAACGAGCATGTTAAAATTCTTTACACCTAAGGAAATGACTAATAGCGAAGAGCATGTGACCGAATTATTAAATATTATAGACACATGAAACGAGTAGTAGTCGGTCTTAGCGGAGGAGTAGATTCCAGTGTTGCAGCCTATCTTTTAAAAGAGCAAGGCTATGAGGTTATTGGGCTCTTTATGAAAAATTGGCATGATGATTCCGTGACAATTTCAGATGAATGTCCTTGGTTAGACGATAGTAACGATGCAATGTTGGTTGCCGAAAAATTAGGGATTCCATTTCAAACGGTAGATTTAAGTGAAGAGTACAAAGAAAAGATAGTAGATTATATGTTTCGGGAATATGAAATGGGAAGAACACCCAACCCAGATGTACTCTGTAATCGTGAAATAAAATTCGATGTGTTTTTAAAAATAGCTTTAGATCTTGGAGCCGATTTTGTAGCAACAGGTCACTATTGTAGAAAAGGCACTTCGACTACGCTCAGTGACCTTGATGAGTCAACAAAAGAAACTTATAGTTTACTTGCAGGAAAAGACCCTAATAAAGATCAATCGTATTTTCTTTGTCAGCTATCTCAAGAACAGCTTTCAAAAACCTTATTTCCAATAGGCGAATTATTAAAACCTGAAGTACGACAAATAGCCAAAGAACAAGAATTAATTACTGCAGATAAACGGGACTCGCAAGGTTTGTGTTTTATTGGTAAAGTTCGACTTCCAGAATTTCTTCAACAAAAATTAAAACCAAAAGAAGGAGAGATTATCGAAATCTCTTCAGATTATAAAGCCTACCATAAAGAAACTCCAACATTTAATTCCAAGAAAGAGGAACTAGCATTCATTTCAGAAAAGTATTCCTATTCCAAAGAAGATGGAAAAGTAGTTGGTAAACATCAAGGAGCACATTATTTTACGAAAGGACAACGTAAGGGTTTGCGAGTTGGCGGGACTAAAGATCCGTTATTTGTTATCGATACTGATGTAAATGAAAATATTATTTATGTAGGTTTAGGTAAAAGTCATCCAGGATTATATCGAAATGGATTATTAGTAAAACCAAAAGAAATACATTGGGTGCGACCCGATTTAAAAATTAATAATGGAGAATCATTAAAAGTTAAAGCTAGAATTAGATATCGTCAAGCATTAGAAAATGCGACACTTTATCAAACAAATTCAGGACTTTATGTTATCTTTGAAAATCCACAATCTGCTATCACCGAAGGGCAATTTGTAGCTTGGTATTTAAGTGAAGAATTGGTAGGAAGTGGCGTAATTTCTTAAAAAAAAGCTATGAAACGAGCATGCTAAAAGGCATATCATTTAAAGTAAATGATTAAAAGCGAACAGCATGTGATTAAAAATTAAAGACACATGAAAAAAACCCTACTAATAGTAGTCGCAATCTTATTCTTTCAGCAAAGTTATGCCCAACAAGAAGCCGCTTGGGTGTTTTTTGCTGATAAAGAAAATGTGGCTGCCTCTTTAGCAGATCCAATTTTAATAATGACTCAAGATGCAATTGACCGTAAGACATTACAAGGAACACCAATAGATGAACGGGATGTTCCAGTAAACGAAAATTACATTACGCAAGTTAAAGAAGCTAACGGAGTTACTGTTTTTTCAAAATCTAAATGGATGAATTGTGTCTATGTTACAGGAAGCGAAACAAACATTAATGCCTTATTAGATTTGTCGTTTGTTATAGATGTTGAGTATGCCGACAAAAATTTAAACCTTTTTCCAGGAGCACCTATTGAAGATAAATTTGCGATAGAAAATGATAATAATCGTGTAGTTTATAATTATGGTGAAGCAGCCAATCAAATAGAAATGCTTTCGGGAGATTATTTACATGAATTAGATTTTACTGGTGACGGAATGGTGATTGCTGTTTTAGATGCTGGATTCCCAACAGTAAATACCAACCCAGGTTTTGCTAATATGGTAAACGAAGGACGATTATTAGGAACTTATGACTTTGAAGCAAGAACTACAAATGTTGATGGTACGAGTACCCACGGAACTAAAACCACCAGTAATATTGGAGGGTTTCTGCAAGATGAATTTGTTGGAACCGCACCACAAGCATCCTATTATTTATTTGTAACAGAATACACACCAACTGAAACACCAGCCGAAGAAGCTTGGTGGGTAGAAGCTTTAGAACGCTCCGATAGTTTAGGTGTAGATGTAATTAATACTTCTTTAGGATACCAAGATTTTGACAATCCAAATTACGATCATAGTTATGACGATTTAGATGGACAAACTACTTTTGCAGCAAGAGGTGCAAACATTGCTTTCGATAAAGGAATGATTTTGGTTACCTCAGCAGGAAACGATGGCGGAGGATTTACTTATGTTGGAACCCCAGGAGATTCACCAGGAATGTTGACTGTAGGTGCTGTAGATTCTGGCGGAAATTGGGCTTCGTTTAGCTCTATTGGTCCAACAACAGACGGAAGAATAAAGCCAGATGTAATGGCTCAAGGTGCTAGTGCAGCTGTAATTGGAACCGATGGAAATGTGACTTTTAACAGCGGAACATCATTTAGTTCGCCAATAATGGCAGGTGTTGTAACTTGTTTGTGGCAATCAAGACCACAAACTCCAAATAACCAAGTGATGCAAATAATTAGAGAATCTGCACACCTTTTTAACAACCCTACTGACGAAATGGGCTACGGAATTCCAAATTTTGAAAATGCTTATTTATCATTACAACAATTAGGAATTGAAGATGAATTTTTACTTTCAAACTTTGCTTTGTATCCAAATCCAACGAGTTCAATTATAAATGTTTCTTTTCCTGAAAACATTTCTGAAGCTGAATTTACTTTGTATTCAATTTTAGGAACCGAAATATTATCAACTTCAATTTCAAAAAATGCTAATTCAATTAACATTGAAGCCTTAACAACAGGAATGTACATCGCAACAATTAGCTCAAACAACCAAAAAATTAGCTTTAAGATTATTAAAGAATAATGAATACTAAAATTACCAAATTATTTAAAATTCAATATCCAATTATTCAAGCAGGAATGATTTGGAATAGTGGTTGGCGTTTGGCAAGTGCGGTTAGTAATGCTGGTGGATTGGGATTGTTAGGAGCAGGATCTATGTATCCTGATGTGCTTCGAGAACATATCCAAAAATGCAAAAAAGCGACTTCAAAACCCTTTGGCGTGAATGTGCCGATGTTGTATCCAAATATTGAAGAAGTCATTCAGATTATCATCGAAGAAGGAGTGAAAATAGTATTCACTTCCGCAGGAAATCCAAAAACACATACAGCACGTTTAAAAGAGAATGGAATTACCGTTGTTCATGTAGTAAGCAGTGTAAAATTTGCATTAAAATCGCAAGAAGCTGGTGTAGATGCAGTTGTTGCTGAAGGTTTTGAAGCTGGAGGACATAATGGAAGAGAAGAAACTACGACCTTTACCTTAATACCTATGGTAAAAGAAAAACTTGATATTCCGTTAATTGCTGCTGGAGGAATTGCAACAGGTAGAGGAATGTTAGCCGCAATGATTTTAGGAGCAGATGGAGTACAGGTAGGAAGCAGATTTGTCGCAAGCGAAGAGTCTAGCGCTCATATTGCATTTAAAAACATGGTTGCTGAAGCTAAAGATGGTGATACTATTTTAACTTTAAAAGAGTTGGCTCCCGTTCGCTTACTTAAAAATAAGTTTGCTGAAGAAGTTATGGAATTGTATAAAACCAATCCGTCAATAGATGAAATAAGAGCTTTATTAGGAAGAGCAAGAGCCAAAAAAGGAATGTTTGAAGGTGATTTAGTAAATGGTGAATTAGAAATTGGTCAGATTGCAGGTTTGATAAATGAAGTGATTCCTGCTGCAGAAATTGTTAAGGAAATGATTTCTGAATTTAAGGAAGCTATTGCTGAGACAAAGAATTATTAATTCCGAAGCCATAAAACAGTTCCATATTCATCTTCTCTGGAAGCTGCTTCCCTGTTTTTAACTATCAAATGAGTTTCATCTAATTTTTTACTGCGATAACCCATTAAATGAAAAAATTGTTTGGCAAATAACCATGCGATTTTTCGGTTTACAATTAAAGTGTCTTTTTTATCCGATCGCCAACTTACTCCAGGCATTATTGGTAATAATTTATCAAAACGAAGCTTTCTGAAAAAACTAGATAAGTTTAAAAATACTTGTGGAATTTTTCGAATGGAGAAATAACCATCATCACCTTGACATTGGTATTGTGGCATTAAAATACGCCCTTGTTTTTTTGCAGTAATTGTTTCACCATTACTGTCTGCCAATTCTTGTCCTTTATCGATTCTTTGAAAATTTAAAAAACCAGGTTTCATGGTAAATTTCTCATCCTCTTTAATTCGGTAATGGTAATATATTTCATAAATATTTCGAGAATCTACAGAGGTTTTAGCTAGTAAATCATAATAATATTGAAAATCAATTTCTTCTTTTGAAACTGCTTCGGTATAAACCAAAGATTGATAAATAAAAGCAATATGATTTTCGATAGACGAAAGACTGTCGTGTTGTCCTCCTTCAAATCCAAAAGCAACATAGCCCAACTCGTTAATGTAACTTAAAAGTGGGCCATCTAAATATTCTTCAATTCCTAAAATTAAAGGAACAGGATATTGCTCGGTGAATTTTCGGTTTATCAAACTGTCGTTTACCGTTAAAAAAGGAATGGTTTCACTAGAAGTGGTGTGTAAATCCATAAAGTAAAAAGGACCTTCTTCGGTAGTGAGAATATTATTAATAACATTGTAAATGTTAAGTTGCTGAACAGTGTCTTCGCCAATTTTCTCAATATTACCAGATTTTATTTGTCGCATTCTTTCCGAAGTCCACATTCGGTTGAGGTCTTGATTAATAAACCTTGATCCGTTTTCTAAAGCAGTCAGATTTCCACTAATAGCATAAATATTACCTTTAATAGGAATATTTTTTTCTTTAATTTCCTTTAAAACTTGATGAAGAGCAAAAACTCCTGAAGGTTCATTTCCGTGAATTCCAGCTGTAAAAATTAAAGTAGGTCCGGGCTGAGTTCCTATTATTTCTCCTATAATACGACTGATTTCAATCGTTTTATTTAAAGCTTTACTAAAAACTTTCGTCATTGTTATGCGATTATATCTTTGATGGTGATAATTCCGACTAAACTTTTATCTTGAACCACTGGCAAGCAACCAATATTTTGTACTTTCATTAAATGAATGGCTTCTAATATTTTGGTTTCAGGATGAGCAATGTAAACATTTTTCATCATAATATCTGCAACTACACAATCAATATCGAAATTTTTATTTTCCTGAAATTTTTCTAAATGAGCCCAGGTTAAAAGACCTACTAATTCACCTTTTGTGTTTTCAACAGGAACATGGTGAATGCCTTTCCATTCCATAATACTGGTAGCTAAATCTGCTAAATCGTTTTCGTGAATAGTGAATAATTGGGTGGACATTACGTGACCTACTAAGTGAGCATCTTGGTATTTGTTGGGTAGATTTTCGAACATTGGCCATTGATGTACAGGTAAACCAGTTTCTTGATTTTTATGCATTAATTTGGTTAATGCACCAAGTGCATCATCTTGTTTTAGGGTTTTTCTGAGGTGGCGATAATTTGTTACTCCCCATTGGGCTCCAGTAACTCCTTCTGCTCTTCCTTTAATTACTCCTAGTAATCTCTCGATATCTTTATTGTCAATGCCAGATTTTTCTAATCCTTTTCTAGCAATAGGAATTAACTCTTGAACCACTAAATCTCGAACCGAAATTTTCTTACCCATCCAAGTCATCACAGATTCTTTTCCCGTTCTTGCTGCCTTGATGAAATTAGCTTTGGCATCTTTAAATTCCATCACACTTGGCATATCATCAAATTTTGAAGGCCTTCCTTTCATTAATCCTACCCAAAAAGCAAAGTTTGCCATTTCGTCTAAAACTGTGGGTCCAGAAGGAATGTATCTATTTTCAATTCGAAGGTGTGCTTTTCCGTTTCCAACTCCGTAACAAGGACGGTTCCATCTGTAAACTGTACCGTTAAAAGTTGTAAGTGCTTCTAGTTTTGGAGCTTTTCCATTCTTTATATCTTCTAGTGAATCGCTTTCAATGTCTTTAGCTAAAATAATTTTATGACTGGCAATGTCGGTTTTAAAAATGTCTAAAACAGTGCCTTTTGCCCATTCATTACTAAAAGATACTCTTGATTGTTTGTCTTCTAAGGCGTGTGAAGAATTTCGGGTATCAATACTTTGTTGAAATAAAGCAATTCTAGTTTCACTCCAAAGCTCTCTTCCTAATAATAAGGGGGAATTAGAACAGATTCCTAATAATGGTCCAGTAATGGTTTGTGCCCAATTATAGCTTGAAAGAAAATCGTCTGGCTCTATCTGAAGGTGCAATTGAAAACTGGTATTACAGCCCTCAAAAAGCACCGAACTATGTTTGATGAATAATTCGTCAACACCTCGTATATGCATTCTAAAATCTTTTCCTCGCAGTTCTTTCAGCATATCATTTAACATCCAATAACGATCCATTGGTGTCATATAATCAAATTCTAATTCACGTTTTGTAATGGTTGGAAGTATTCCAGTAAGTACAATCTTGTTGTTATGTTTTTCAGCAGATATTTTTGCTTTTTCAAGTAAAGTTGTTAATTGTTTTTCCACTTTTGAAAAAGCATCATTCTTTAATTCAATTGGATCTAAATTAATTTCTAGGTTGAATAAAGCGATTTCGGTAGTAAAGTGTGGGTCGTTTATGTCTTTTAAAATTTCAGAAGATTTTTTTGAAGGTCTCCAATTTTCAGTGACTAAACAAAATTCTTGTTCCGATCCAATTCTTGTAATATTAGTTTCAAATAACCCTTTATCAAGCATTATCTCTAATGCTTTTACATCGTTTAACAAATGCCTAATAAATTTTGACCTTGCTTTTTTATCGGTAATGGTGTTAATTTTTTGATCTCCCATTAATAAAATATTTTGGAATTACTGAATTATTTTTTGTAAACTACTTAGTTATAAAGTTATAGAATTCAAAGGGAAATTCCAAACCAAAATTTAGAGGTTTTTCTATTTTAAAATCAGTCTTAATTAACTATCAGATTTACATATGGTTACCAAAGAAAATAGCGTTCATTAATAATTTATTGGTACCGTACCAAAATGCCCTAAAATTTGTATTGTCTGTAAAATAAATAACTTTACCGCTTCCTAAATTTCCGATTTTAAACATAGCCGTGTTTTTTAATTCACTAAGATTTTTATCTGAGATATAGCCACTCATTAATGGGTCGTTCGTATATTTTATTGGGTTGTTATAGCTGTTTTTGTCACTTTCCATAAAGAGTGTAGAATTTCTAAAAACAGGAAGTTTATCGTTTTTATATCCAAACGCAATCGGGTGGGAGCGATCTAGTTTTGTTTCGAAAATGGCACCACCAATTACTTGTGCTCCAAAATAATCTCTTTTCTGTTCAAAGGAAATTACTTGAGTAGAGTCTTTTTTCTTTTTAAATTTAATCTTCATCAAATCATTACTGTTAAACCATCTTCCTGCGTTTTTATATCCTATTAATGTTCCTCCGTTTTTCACCCAACTTTTCAGCTGTTTAGCATCTTCTTTACTAAGTGCATTTCCCCAACTATTTGGTAAAATAATATCGGTATAGCTACTTAAATCGGTACTGGAAAAATCACGAGTATCTAATTTTGTAAGTAGCATATCGTAGCGTTGATCTAATAAATGCCAAACTTCGCCTGCATCGTAAGGAGTGATTCCTTCACCAACAATTAGGGCAACTTTTTGTGGTTTAATTAATCTAAAATTACTGCTTCCAAGGTCAATTCCTTCTGTCATTCCTGTACTTACACTTGTAATGGTTACGTTGCTTTCTGAAGCTACTTTTTTAATGAATTCAGCTAATTCTGAAGCGTTTAGTTTTTGGTTTTGAACAGGAATTAATATTGTTCCATAATCGTAATTTATATTTTCAGTTTTAAAAGGTTTCATTCCTACTTTTGGTCGTAAACCTTTATTAAGAATTTTGTTTAATGCTTTTGGAGTGTTGTAATCGTGCCACTCCATTAAATACGCATAGTTGGAAGTTTTAGGGATTATAACCGAAGGCTTTTTCAATTCTGAAACTAAATCACCTAATCTACTTGCAGATTCATTTTCTTCATAATCTAAATTAAATGCCAGCGGAAATGTCCAAGCACTCACATCATAAAACAAACTGTCTTGAAACGTGGTTCTTCTTTGAAACATTGCTTTGATTAATCGGTGCTGTTTTTGGTTCTTCGGAATCACATAGCTATATCCTTTTTTAAAGTTTTTTCCATTTTTTGAAAAGTTGCTTTTCAATTCGTGAAATTCTATTTTATGTCTTTGTAAAATTTCAGCTAAACGATAGGCTTTGGCAGCATCTTTTTCATCTCCAAAAACGATAGCTCCTCCTTTTGAAGCTTCGTTACGAGCATCATTATAAAAGGTTTTTTGATAATCTAGTAATTCTTTTCGCATAGAAACAGCAGCGTCTAAAGTTGATAGTGCTGCGGTAAATTGATTGCGAATGGTAAACGGAAAAGTTAAAATTCCATTGTCACTTTCTTGTGCGTGCCCTCTAGAAGAAGCTTGTTCAAATAATATCCCAATTCCTCCATTTATATCTGGGAAGGTAGATCCTTTTCCGTAGTAAAAATCGTCAAAACTCTCTTTGCTATAATAAAAACTTCCAATTTTATTAAAGGCTTTTGCGTGAAATTCTGCTATTTCTCCTGTAAGTTCTTGGTTCTTTTTAGGAGTCATCGGATTGGTTCTCGACGGAATTCCAGGTTGAAAAAAGAAGGTAGAATTGGTTCCCATTTCGTGATGATCTGTCAAAATATTTGGATACCAATTATGGAAAGTTTTAATTCTTGCTTGGCTTTCGGGAAGTTGTACTGGTAGCCAATCTCGGTTCATATCAAACCAATAGTGATTGGTGCGTCCGCCTGGCCAAACTTCGTTATATTCTCGATCGTTAGGGTCTGGATTTATATTTTTACTTTTATTAGTATTTGCCCAATATGCAAAACGTTGTAGCCCATCAGGATTTAAAGAAGGGTCGAAGAGTATCACTGTATTACTAAGTATTTCATTAATTTTTTCTCCTTGAGCAGCAGCCAAATAATACGCTGCTACCATTGCAGCATTGGAGCCGCTTGGTTCATTTCCGTGGATAGAAAAACCTTGGTAAACTACGATTGGCAGGTTTTCTGTGTTAGTCGAATTTGTTTCAGTAAGAGAAAGATGTTCTTTTCTAATGTTTTCTAATTTCGAATGATTCGCTTCCGAAGTAATATATAATAGGAGTAAAGGTCTGCCTTCAAAAGTCGTTCCTCTGTTTTCTATGGTTATGCGGTTGCTTGTATTTGCCAAGGCATACATATAAGTAACCAACTTGTCGTGAGTCACGTGCCAGTCACCAACTTCGTGACCAATTATGCTTTCTGGAGTTGGAATATCTTGATTGTATTGTACATCGTTAGGTAGAAAATAATCTAATTTAACGTGATAATCTTGAGCAAATAATTGAAGTGAAATAAATAAAATAGAAAGGCAAAATAGGTATTTCATGCGATAAGTTTTGTTTCGCATAAAGATATAAAAAAACATCCCTCCAGACTATAAAAGACTGGAGGGATATTTATATAATAAAATGTGATTATGATTAAATAATCAAAAAAATATTTTTATTGAATAGCTACAGAAAATTCCCCGTTACTAACTATGTAAGTAATATCTGGATCGTTTGGATCAAGTCTTTTTGCAGTAAACTCAAAAGTGCCTTCCATCGTTTTTGCAACAGCATCATAGCTTGTAATGGTTACTGTACCAGGATTTGAAGTATAAAGATTAGTGCCACCTCCTAAACTTGGGTTGTAAGACCCTGTATAGTCTCCAGAGAAAGAACTTAATTCATGGGTTCCAACAGTTGGGTCTCCAGGAAAAGTTAATGATACACTTTGAGCTGTAGAGTTATTTGTTGCTGTAACAAAAATTGTTGTGTTTCCTCCTATAGTTAATTCTAATGATGTAATACTATTAGGGTTTAAAGCTTCACCATCTATATCAGCAGAAAAGGAATTATTGCCACCACCACTAGGTATTTCGGTTGTTAATGTTAAATTGCTAAATGAGCCATTTGTGATTGTAACAGTTTCTGTTATTATATTTCCTTGGTTATCAACGCTGCTACGAACTGCAATAAACTCAAAATTTCCTGAAGTAAGTAAGTTTTCTTCGTCTAGTTTAGTAATGTTTAATTGTCCAGAACCTCCTTCTGCAACTGTTCCGTAAGCATTTTCGCCACTAACAACATATACAGCTCCATTTTGTGCATTTGCAGCAGCACCTAAATCAAAAGTGCTTTCTGAAGCATTAGAAACAGTAATTACTATAGTTTCGCCAGTAGCTGGATTTATAGTTGTGAGGTTAAAAGTACCATTGAATAAGGTAGCGGCTACATTTTGCCCTTCAGCAGTAAACTCTTCTCCATCAATAGTTAAAGTTAGTTGCCCATCATTTATATTATTATCAGAATCATCGCTACTTGAACAAGATGAAATTACTATTATAGATAATAATATTAGACTTAAATTGATAATTTGTTTTTTCATTTTAATGTTTGTTTTATAAGTTATTAGGGTTTTGTTTTGACTGTGGTGTTATATTAGATAATGTAGTTGGTTTTTTTAAACATAACTAGCTCGTTAAAATAGATTTAGGAATACAATATATTTGTTGCTAAATATCGTCGAAATCTACATCTGTAAAACTTGAAGATGAAGGCTCTTCGGTTATGGTTGTATTGGTTGTTGGATTAGAATCGTTATCTTCTTTTTGATAGTCTTTTTGATGACGATCACTAATTACTTCTTCTCCTTTTTCGTCAATAATAAATGAAATCATCTCATTTAAACTATCTTTAAATTCAGAGAAATCTTCTTTATATAAATAGATTTTATGTTTTTTATAGTGAAACGAACCATCATCGTTGGTGAATTTTTTACTTTCGGTAATGGTTAAATAATAATCTCCAGCCTTGGTAGCCCTAACGTCGAAGAAATAAGTGCGTCTTCCAGCTCGCATTACTTTTGAATGAATTTCTTCTCTCTCCATCATATAATTATCACTCATAATTTTGTTTTTTTTTAAAAGGTTTCGTCAAAAATCTAAAAAAAATCTAACTGTAGCAACATTAAAGTTAATTTTCTTTTTCTAAAAGTTGTTTTGCATACAATTCCTTATAGTAACCCTCTTGGTTTAATAGCTCATTATGAGTTCCTTGCTGTATGATTTCGCCTTCATGTAATACAATAATTTTATCTGCATTTTTAGCGGAAGAAATCCTGTGACTCACAATAATTGTCGTCTTGTTTGTTGAGATTGTATCGATACTTTTTAATATTTTTTCTTCGGTTTCGGTATCTACTGCAGAAAGACAGTCGTCAAAAAGTAAAATATTTGGATTTTTAATTATCGCTCTTGCAATAGAAACGCGTTGTTTTTGTCCGCCACTTAATGTGATGCCTCGTTCTCCTAAAATAGTATTGTATCCTTCTTTGAAACCAATAATGTTTTTATGAACTGAAGCTTTTTTGGCAGCTTCAAAAACCTCTTCATCCGAAGCGTTTTCTTTACCAAATTTAATGTTATTAAGAATAGAATCGCTAAACAAAAAGGCATCTTGTGGTACATAACCAATACTGCTTCTAAGGCTTTCAAGATGAATTGACTTAATGTTTTTTCCATCAATTAATAACTGTCCATCTGCTACATCATAAAGCCTTCCGATAAGCTCTAAAATGGTAGATTTTCCAGAGCCTGTATTGCCAATTATTGCTAATGTTTCACCTGATTTTATAGTAAAAGACAAATTATTTAGGGCGGTAATATTAGTGTCTGAATAGGTGAAAGTAAGATTGTTAAATTTAATATCTCCTTTAATATTTGTTTCGGTTTTTGCTAAGTTTTCAATGTCTGGTTTTTCATTTAAAAACTCATTAATTCTTTTTTGCGAAGCCTCAGCTTGTTGTACCATAGATGTAACCCAGCCAATTACAGCTACTGGCCAAGTAAGCATATTCACATAAATTAAAAATTCTACAATAGTTCCTAAATGTTCGATTTTTCCGTTGATATATTGAGTGCCTCCAATATAAATTACCAATATATTGCTCAATCCGATTAGTAAAACCATCAATGGAAAAAACAAGGCTTGTACTCTGGCAAGGTCCACGTTTTTTTGTTTACTTCCTTCGGCTAATTCATCAAAATCTTTATTGATTCGGGTCTCAATTCCATAGGCTTTAATTACCGAAATACCACTAAAGCTTTCTTGAGTAAATGAGGTTAATTTTGATAAATATTGTTGTACAATTGTGCTTCTTTTATGGATTGCAGCACTTAATCTATAAATAGCAATCGATAAAACAGGAAGTGGTGCAATAGCATATAAAGTAAGAGTTGGCGCTTTGTAAAACATATAACTTAAAGTTACTGCTAAAAGGGTAATATTTGTTACACTATACATTAATGCTGGGCCTGCGTACATTCTAACTTTACCAACGTCTTCACTAATGCGATTCATTAAATCGCCCGTTCGATTTTGTTTGTAAAATTTAAGAGAAAGATGTTCGTATTGTTTGAAAATGTCGTTTTTTAAATCGAACTCGATATTTCGTGAAACAACAATAAAAGTTTGACGCATAAGAAAAGTGAAAAATCCTGCCAAAATTGCGGTACCTAAAATAATTAGAATATTAATTAATAGTTGGTGTTTTACAAGCTCGATATCTGTAGTAGCCCCGTTGATGTAATTTTCAATAATATTGATTATATCGCCTATTTTTTTAGGGACAATCAGCTTAAAAATTGTAGCGATGATCGTAATTGCTAAACCTAAAAATAATCTTCCGCTATATTTTTTAAAATATTGGTTAAGGTGCTGAAGTTCTTTCATTTATACGATTATAATATTTATTAACAATGTCATAATTTAATCTTAATATTATTGTGAGATTATTAGCAAACAACTACTTTTGCACGTCCTTTTTAAGGATGTAAAAATTCAATATATGGAGACTGAAGTAGTTAACAAGAATGATCTTAAAAAATTAAGCCCTGTTTTTGGACAGTTATCGTTTGATAATCACGAACAAGTTGTTTTTTGCAACGACAAAGATACAGGATTAAAGGCAATTATTAGTATTCATAATACAGTTATGGGACCTGCACTTGGAGGTACTCGAATGTGGCAATATAAAAATGAATGGGAGGCATTGAATGATGTGTTGCGTTTGTCACGTGGTATGACTTATAAATCTGCGATAACGGGTCTTAATTTAGGTGGTGGAAAAGCAGTTATTATTGGCGATGCGAAAACACAAAAAACACCAGAGTTAATGTTGCGTTTTGGTGAGTTTGTACATTCATTAGGTGGTCGTTATATTACTGCTGAAGATGTAGGTATGGCTACAGAAGATATGGATTTAGTACGTACGGTTACTCCTTATGTTACGGGTATTTCTGAAGAAAAAGGGGGTGCCGGAAATCCTTCACCAATTACAGCTTATGGTGTTTTTATGGGGATGAAAGCCGCTGCAAAACACGCTTTTGGAACCGAAATATTAGAAGATAAAGTAATATATGTTCAAGGTATTGGAAATGTAGGAGAAGCATTGGTTGAAAATTTAACCAATGAAGGAGCAAAAGTTATTATTTCGGATATAAACCAAGGAAGATTAGAAGAAATTCGTGATAAATACAATGTGAAAATTTATGAAGGCGATAATTTATATGCTGAAGAAATGGATATTTATGCGCCCTGTGCTTTAGGAGCCACGATTAATGACGAAACATTACCCCAATTAAAAGCGAAAGTAATAGCTGGAGCAGCAAATAATCAATTAGCTGAAGAAAATAAACACGGCTTGTTACTTCAACAAAAAGGGATTGTCTATGCACCAGATTTTTTAATAAATGCAGGAGGTATAATTAATGTATATGCGGAATTAGAAAATTATGGTAAAAAAGAAATTATTCGTAAGACTGAAAACATTTACAATACCACTTTAGAGATTCTTAAAAACGCTGCAGCAAATGGAATTACCACACATCAAGCTGCTTTTGATATTGCACAAGCAAGAATTGATGCGCGCAGATTAAAAAATACTAAGGGACAATTAAACTAATAAATAATTTAAAAAGGTACTGTTATCAGTACCTTTTTAACGTTCTTATAAATTATGCTAACACGGAGACACATTAGAGTTAAGGTTTTACAATCTGTTTACGCTTACAATCAGAGTGAGGTAAAAAACCTTGAAAAACAAGAAAAGTTTTTACTTTATAATATGGAACAGATGCAGGATTTGTATTTGTTGACACTACAGTTGTTTATTGCGCTTCGAGACCAAGCAGAAAACTACCTTGCCATTTCGAAGAAAAAGCACTTAGCTACCGATTTGGAAAAAAATCCGAGTAAATTATTTACAGAAAATAAGGTTATCGAATTATTAGCATCAAACGAATCTTTTAATGATATTATTAAAAAGAGGAAGCTCAATTATTGGGTCGAAGATTCAGAATATGTTACCATATTATTTAATGATTTAAAAGAGAAAGATTGGTACATTACTTTTCTAACAAAAAAAACAGCGAGTTTCGCTGAAGATAAAGATTTTTTAATCAGAATCTTTAAAGAAGTAATTGCTCCAAGCGAAAAATTTTATGGATATATTGAAGATCGAAGACTTACTTGGTTGGATGATTTTCCATTAGTAAATACCTTGATATTGAAGATGCTTCAGAAAATTTCAGAAAAAAACTGTAATGCAATTTTAATTCCTGAAGTATATAAAAACAATGAAGATCGTGACTATGCATTAGAATTGTTGCAAAAAGTTATTCTGAATGATGAAAAATTAACAGAAATCATTGATAACAAAACCCCTAATTGGGATAAAGATCGTATTGCCGATATTGATATGATAATTTTGAAAATGGGAATATCAGAGTTTTTATATTTCCCAACTATTCCGGTACGTGTGACTATCAATGAATATTTAGAGGTAGCAAAAGAATATTCAACACCAAAAAGCAGTATTTTTATTAATGGGATATTAGATAAAATGGTAAAAGATTTAACTGCTGAAGATAAATTGAATAAAATAGGACGAGGACTGAGATAAAATATAAAAAATTAAGTATTTTAGCCACGCTAAAACATAAATCTAAAAAAAAATGAAAAAATCAATCCTATTTATTGCTATTATGTCTGCTTTTGTATTTACATCTTGTAAAGAGAACGCAGCTGACAAAGTAAAAGAAGAAAAAGTAGCTGAAGCAGAAACAAGAGATGCTAATGCAGGAAAATTTGCTGTAATTACTTTTGAAGAAAAAGAATTTGACTTTGGTACTATTGAACAGGGTACAAAAGTAGAACACGTTTTTAAATTTACAAATACAGGTGATGCACCTTTAGTTATTGTAAATGCAAAAAGTAGTTGTGGATGTACAGTGCCAACATATCCTAAAACTCCAATTGCTCCAGGTGAATCTGCAGAGTTATTAGTTAAGTATAATGGTAGTGGTAAAAACCAAGTAAGTAAAAATGTAACTATTACAGCAAATACAGAAGCTGGAAAAGAAGTAATTAAAATTAAAGCTTTTGTAAACCCTAAAGCAGGAGGAGCACCAGCAAAAACTAAATAATAGTATTTTTAGAAAATTACCTTATGGAACAATTACAAAGTTTTTTACCTCTTATTCTTTTATTTTTGGTTATTTATCTTTTTATGATACGACCAAATTTAAAAAAACAAAAGCAAGAGAAAAAATTCTCAAGTGAATTAAAAAAAGGGGATAAGATTATTACTACTGGTGGTATGTATGCAAAAGTGCTAGAATTAAATGATGATGGTACTTGTATTCTTGAAACAGCCGCAGGTAAAATGAAGTTTAATCGTTCAGCAATTTCTATGGAAATGAGTAATAAACTCAATGCTCCAAAAGATGTAAAAAAATAGCTTCTGCATTAATTTAAAACACAAAAAAAAGCCTTCAATGTAAATTGAAGGCTTTTTTTATGCTTATTATTCTGTTATTTTTTAGCTACAATCTGAACAATATTTACAATAACTTCAATAGCTTTTTGCATGCTTTCTACAGGAACATATTCGTATCTGCCATGAAAATTATGGCCTCCAGCAAATATATTTGGACAAGGAAGTCCCATATAACTTAATTGTGAACCGTCGGTTCCGCCACGAATTGGTTTAATTAAAGGTTTTATTCCTGCCTGCACCATTGCTTCTTCAGCAATAGCAACTATATGCATTACCGGTTCAATTTTTTCACGCATATTAAAGTATTGGTCTTTAATTTCTACCAAAATCACTTCACTTCCGTATTGCGTATTTAATTCTTCTGCAAGTTTACTAATCACGTTTTTTCGTGCTTCAAAATGTGAGAGGTCATGATCACGAATTATATATTGAAGTTTTGTTTCTTCAACAGCACCCTTCATATTATGTAAATGAAAAAAGCCTTCTCTGCCTTCTGTATGTTCGGGTGTTTCCATTTTAGGTAGCGAATTAATAAACTGTGTAGCAATATACATACTGTTAATCATTTTTCCTTTGGCATAACCAGGGTGTACAATTTTTCCTTTTACAGTAACAACAGCGCTAGCGGCATTAAAATTTTCATATTCTAACTCGCCAACTTGACTTCCGTCCATAGTATAAGCCCAATCTGCACCAAATGTTTTAACGTCAAATTTATGTGCACCTCGACCAATTTCTTCATCGGGAGTAAAACCTATTTTAATGGTTCCGTGTTTAATTTCTGGATGATTAATTAAGTATTCCATTGCAGATATTATTTCAGTTATTCCTGCTTTATCATCTGCTCCTAATAATGTAGTTCCATCTGTAGTGATTAAAGTTTGTCCTTTGTATAATAAAAGGTCGTCAAAATAGGATGGAGAAAGAATAATATTTTCCTTTTCATTAAGTACAATGTCTTTGCCATCGTAGTTTTCTATAATTTGAGGCTTCACGTTTTTACCAGTAAAATCTGGAGAAGTATCAAAATGAGAAATAAACCCGATAACAGGTATGTTTTTGTCGTTAATATTGCTCGGAAGTTCTGCAATTATGTAGGAATTTTCGTCAATCGCAACGTTTTTTAATCCAATTTCTTTCATTTCTTTCACTAAAGCATTGGCTAATTTCCATTGTTTTTTTGTGCTAGGAGTTGTGTTTGAGCTTGGGTCACTTTCCGTGTCAACTGTTACATAGCTTACGAAACGGTCTATTAAATGTTGTTTTTTTATCATGAAAATAATTTTTCTCAAAGATACGAAAACTCACTTTAATTCTATTGGTAACTTTTGTTACAAAGTATAAATATAATTTGCTTATTTTTACAAGAACAATAATTAAAACAAACCTTATGAAACAAAAAAACTTTTTTATGTTATTTCTTGCTTTGTTGATAACCAGTGTTGGTTTTTCGCAGCAAGTGTCCGGTACAGTTACCGATGAAAGCTCAGAACCCTTAATGGGAGTGAGTATTATAGTAAAAGGCACCACTGTTGGTGCAGTTACAGATTTTGATGGAAATTACACTATTGATGCAGCTAATGGAGATGTATTGGTTTTTTCTTATATTGGTTATGATAGTCAAGAGAAATCAGTTACAGGTCAATCGTTAGATCTAGTTCTGGTATCTGGTGTTGCATTAGATCAAATTATTTTAGTAGGAACACGTAACCCTGGAAGAACTGCACTTAATTCAGCAGTACCTGTAGATGTTTTAGATGTTAATGAAATTGCGAAAAGTGCACCTCAAATAACAGTTACTGAAATATTAAATTACGCAGCGCCTTCTTTTTCTTCAAATCCACAATCTATATCTGATGGTACAGATCACGTTGCACCTGCTTCATTAAGAGGTTTAGGTCCAGATCAAGTATTGGTTTTGATAAACGGAAAAAGACGTCACAAATCTGCATTAATTAATGTAAACGGTACTTTTGGTAGAGGATCTGTTGGTACAGATTTAGATGCAATTCCTGTTGCTGCTATAGAACGTATAGAAGTATTAAGAGACGGTGCAGCTGCACAATATGGGTCTGATGCTATTGCGGGTGTAATTAATATCGTATTAAAAAAAGCAACCAACCAACTTGATATGAGTATTTCTAGTGGAGCTAATTTTACTAGTGAAAACTATGACGATAATATAGATGGCGAAAGATTTAATATTGCTGCAAACTACGGGTTACCAATTGGTGATAAAGGATTTATTAACTTTACAGGTAACTTCGACTTTAGAGGAACTACAAATAGAATGAAAGAATGGGAAGGTCAAATCTTTAATAAATATAATACTGTTGAAAGACTAGCCCAAAATGATGGTTATGATATTAGTCTTTTGTTAGATGATGATTATTCTGATGTTATTAATTATGGGAACCAAGCTGGGTTTAATATCCCAGAAGATGCAACAAGACAAGAAGTTCAAGGAATATTAATTGGAAATAATACAGATGCAGAACTTGCAGCAAGAGGTATGGAAAGAAGAGATTTTAATATGCGAGTTGGACAATCTGAATTAAGAGGTGGACAATTTTTTGCAAATATGGAAATTCCTGTAAGTGAAGATTTAGTAATTTACTCTTTTGGAGGTTTAGGATTTAAAAATGGTAACGCTGCAGGTTTCTACAGACTACCATTCCAATCTAGAGCATATACTCCAGCTAGAATGAATGGTTTCTTGCCAGAAATTAACTCTAACATTAAAGACAAGTCTTTAGCTGTTGGTATTAAAGGTACAATCGGAGACTGGAATGTTGATTTCAGTAATACTTACGGAAACAACGAATTTAGTTATCGTATCGCTAACTCAATGAATGCATCCTTAGGTAATTCTACTCCTTTTGAAGCTAATGCTGGTGGATTTAGTTCTGGTGAAAACACTACAAACTTAGATTTTTCAAGATTCTATGAAGACACTATGGAAGGATTTAGTTTAGCTTTTGGTGCTGAATATAGAGTAGAAAACTATAATATTTTTGCTGGAGAAGAAGCTTCTTACGCTCGATACAATACGAATGGTAATGTACACGATCCAACAGATCCTAGCTCTTCTGTACCAACAGATTTTTTCGATGGATATGTGAATGGTGATGGAGATGTTTACAACGGGGCTCGACCAGGAGGAATTCAAGTATTCCCAGGGTTTAAACCAGAGAACGAAGTAAATGCGTTTAGAAACTCTATTGCAGGATATATTGACGTAGAAGCAGATTTTACAGAATCTTTTAGAGCAACTGCTGCTATTCGATATGAAAACTTCTCAGATTTTGGAGGAACACTTAACGCTAAAATTTCATTCTTAGCCAATGTAACCGATAATATTAATGTTCGTGGTTCTGGTCAAACAGGATTTAGAGCTCCTTCATTACAACAAATTCATTTCAATTCAACATCAACAATTTTTGTTGACGGTGTGCCAAATGAGGTAGGTATTTTTCCAAATACTTCACGTATAGCAAGAATATTAGGAATTGAGGAATTAAAAGAAGAAACTTCAATAGGCTTTACCCTAGGAGCAACTGCAAAAATTCCAGACTTGAATTTAAAATTATCTGTTGATGGTTATTATGTGGCGATTGATGATAGAGTAGTGTTAAGCGGAC
>JAKITD010000103.1 GCA_021648265.1 Flavobacteriaceae bacterium
TCACAACTTGTACAAGATTTCTTTTGTTTAAATTTCTGAGCAGCATTCATACTGTGCTGATAATACATAGATTTTACCCCTAATTTCCAAGCAGTGATGTAAATATTATTTACATCTTTTACTGGCATATCTGGATGTACCATCACGTTGATAGATTGTCCCTGATCTATATGATTTTGTCTGTTAGCTGCTTGATATACAATTACTGTTTGATCAATTTCTGGATAGGTTTTAAATACATCTTTTTCATGTTCCGTTAAAAATTCTAAATGCTGTACAGAACCATCATAATCTCTAATGCTTTTCCAAACATCGCTGGTGTTTTGTCCTTTTTCTTCTAAAAGATCAACTAAAAATGGGTTCTTAATAGTTGTTTTAATTTTAGCAATATCCTTCACATAACTATTAGACCAAATTGGCTCAATACCTTGCGATACTTGTCCTAAGATAAACGCAGAGGATGTTGTTGGAGCAATTGCATTTAGTGTAGTATTACGTCTTCCATACCCTTTTAATATTTCAGGTTCGCCAAATAATTTTGCTAATTCTTCTGAAGCTTTATAAGAATGATCTTTTATATTTTTAAAAATTTCAGAATTTAATTTAAAAGCTTCTTCACTATCAAAAGCTAACATTCTAGATTGTAATAATGAGTGCCAACCCAAGGCTCCTAATCCTAAAGCTCTATTCTCTTTTGCGAACTTATATGCTTTTTCCATAAAGGTAAAAGTAAGTTGGTCGTCACGGTCTGTAGCATTTTTATAAACTTCTAATTTTGTAATGAACTCTTCCATTACAGCATCTAAGAAATACGTTAGTGTTTCTACCGCATCTGTATCTTTCCACTTACCGTAATGCAATAAATTCATAGAAGAAAGGCAGCATACAAATGACCAATCTTCGTTGGAAGGTAACATGATTTCAGTACAAAGATTACTTCCGTAAATTTCTAATTTTTTATCTTTATAAACATCTACGGTTCCATTATTTGCGTGATCTCTAAAGAAAATATAAGGATATCCAATTTCGCCTCTACGTTGTAAAACTTTTGCCCAAAGGGTTCTTTTTTCAACATCACCAGCAATCATTTCTTGCATCCATTGATCTCCAACAGTTACTCCATGAGTTAGTTCTTGTATTGCATTTCCTTCGGTTCCAATTTCTAAAAATTCTTTAATATCTGGGTGATCTATTGGTAAATATGGAGCAAAACGACCTCTACGAACCGAACCTTGACTTACAATATCCACCATTTTCTCGAACAACTGCATAATATGAACAGATCCTGAAGAAGTTCCATTGTTTTTTACATCGGCACCTCTCGGTCTTATTTTTCCAAAATAACCAGAAGTTCCTCCGCCTAATTTAGACATCATACCTACTTCAGATTGTGTGTATAAAATATCTCCCATATCGTCGGCGATACAAGAACCAAAACAACTAATTGGAAGACCGCGTTTTTTTCCGAAGTTTGACCAAACTGGTGAAGCTAAAGAATAAAACCCTTCTGCCATGTATTTGTAAAATTTTTCTGCGTAGCCTTCAATTCCAAGAATTGTTTCTGCGTGTTGCGCAATTTCTAAAATTCGTTCTTCTGGGGTAGTATCTCCAGTTAAATATCCAGACTCTAAAAATTTACGGCTATTATCAGTTAACCATTTAATTTTTGGTAAGATCATTTTATTTTTTGCTTCTTGCCTAGTTTCTTTTCTTGCTTGAAGCAATCGATCTTGTTCATACAGGGATTCTTTTGTGCTCTTTTGTTGGTTTGTTGTAAGGTTGTTCATAGTTTAAAAAAGGTCGTCACTGGTTATACTTTTGGTTCTTTTACTGTAGTTGATGGATCGTTTTACGAAGAAATCCCCATGTTTGGTTCCAATAATTTCGTCGTCAAACCATTCAGTTTTTTGAACTAAAGCTTCATCTACTTTAAATATTTTTGTAATTCCAATACTTTCTAAAGAGTTATTGAAACGTTGTTTTATAAATTCGTTGATTACATTTTTTGGTAAGAAATCCAATTCTCCTTCTTCAAAAATCCAATCGATGATTTTACTTTCTGAAAGAAATGCTTCGTGGCATATTTCCTGAATCATTTTATTATAATCATCATCAAACCATTCTGGATTTTCTTTTTTGATAATGTTGATTACGTCAATTCCAAAATCTCCATGAATTTGCTCTTCTTTTGAAGTTGCCTCAACAACATTAGAAATTCCTTTAAAAAGATTTCTTTCCTTATTAAAAGCCATGATGATTAAAAACTGAGAAAAAAGCGAAACATGTTCGATAAATAAAGAGAACAATAAAATTGATTCTGCATATTCTTTATTGTCTTCACTTTTAGAATTTTTTAAAGCGGTTTCTAAATAATTAACACGCCTCATTATTACTGGTTTCTTTTTTAGGTTTTTAAATTCTGCATTTAAACCTAAAATCTCCAATAAATGCGAATAAGCATCTTGATGACGTACTTCACTTTCAGCAAAAGTAGCTCCAACAGATCCTATTTCTGGTTTTGGCATTTTTTGATAAATGTCTCCCCAAAATGTTTTTACAGCCACTTCAATTTGTGAAATGGCAAGCATCGCGTTTTTTAATGCATTCCTTTCAGAATCATTTATAGCTGTTTTATAATCTTGAATGTCACTGGTAAAGTTAAATTCTGTATGGATCCAATACGAATGACGAATCGCATCTACATAATCGTTTAATTCTGGGTATTCATAGGGTTTTAAGTTAATTCGCTTTTCAAAGATGTCGGTTTTTCTACTTCTATTTTGTTCATCTCTATATAAGATGTACGCTTTTGCAACATCATGAAAAGGGCTGTCCATTAATTTATATTCTACAATATCTTGAACTTGCTCAACATTTGGGATATATTTTGGATCTCTAAGTTTTCTTTCTAACAGTGTGCCGATAACAATTTTTGAAATGGCAACAGCATCTTCTCTAGTTCCATGATTTACAGAAAGCATTGCTTTTTCAATGGCGCTTACAATTTTATCTAATTCAAAAACACTTGTTTCGTAATCTCTTTTTATGATGTGTTTAATTTCCATACTCATGGCTCTTGTATTGTTGAATTGTTTTGAAATCGCACCTAATTATTGGTGATAAATACCAATTTTTTTGAAGTGAATTTTATAAAAATTTAATTTTTGGTAACTACTTCTATAATTCTAGAAGTTTTGGCTCTTACAAATATGGAATATTTTATGACTGTTTTTAGAAAAACCTAATTTAGGTTTTCAACAAGTTTTCAACACTTTCTTTTTTTACAGCCCTGCTAATATTTTGTTAATCTTAACGTGTATATTGCTGATATATAGATCTTTATATTTACAAAATAAATTTATAAACAAATTGAAAATAAGCAGTTAATAACGTTGAAAAGATGTTATTTCATTAAGGTTAAGGCGTTATTTTTAATGAAAACACAACTTTTTTTTAACAAAAAAACAAATGTATTTTAATTTAATTATTAATAAAAAATATAATTTTTGACACTTAGAAGTTGCGAAAAAGAGTTCTGCCGAAAATTTAAAGGAGGTAGTTTTTGTTTGATTTGAAAAATTGAGAGTTATATTCTTCAATTTTTTTAAGTTGAATTTAGGGTATAAAAAAACGTCCCAATTTTCATTGAGACGTTTTTAGTGAATTTTAATAATTTTAGTTATTAGAATTCGTACCTTAATGAAGCGTTAAAAGTTCTTCCGTTTGTATTTATAAATCCAAATCTATCAGATTGCTGAAGAGCAATTTTATCGAATACATTAAATACGTTTGCTCTAAACGTCATTTTATTACTACCTAAATCAAATCTATATGTAAGACCTGCATTAGTTATTGCATAACCGTCTAATTGTGCTCCTGTATAATCTTCTCTTCCATTTTCTGCTCTTGTAAACTCATAATGGTTTTCCATATATTT
>JAKITD010000042.1 GCA_021648265.1 Flavobacteriaceae bacterium
AAAATTCTACTTCCGAGATCGGCTACTATTCTTATACAAATCGTTAGCGGCAATTAAAAAAACACAGCATATGGCAAAAACAATAGATGAAGGATTTGAAACATTAATTGGTTGGTTGAAACCATTAATCTCCGAACGTGAAAAATCAACTACTCATAAAAGTACAGTGAACTCTTGTTTGACAACTAATTTTGGTTGTACTAATTTATTTGAAACAGGTTCATTTGGTAATGGAACTGGTGTACGTCATTATAGTGATACTGATTATTTTGCAGTTATACCTGCTGATAAACTTAATGACAATTCTGCAACTTCATTAAGACTTGTAAAAGAAGCACTTCAATCAACATTTTGGTCTACAAGTGGAATAGCTGTTTCTTGTCCAGCCGTGAAAATTCCATTTGGCACATATAAATCAGAAGACTTGGAAGTTACGCCCTGTTGCTACAATGGTTTATCAGAGACAAGTCTTGGGAGTTTTAGAAGATATGAAATTCCAGATTGTAATAATGGTTGGATGTTTAGTAGCCCCAAAGCCCATAATGAATACGTTGAACATCACGATAAAAGACTAAATAGAAAACTTAAACCGCTAATCCAATTAATTAAGGCTTGGAAATATTATAATGATGTGCCAATTTTGTCATTTTACCTTGAATTAAGAGTGACAAAATATGCGGAAGGAGAGACTGTTATTGTGTATGATATTGATGTTAAAAATATCCTAAAAAAACTGCAAGATGCTGAATTAGCATCTATAAGAGATCCGATGGGAATTTCAGGCTTAATTCCAAGTAGCAAGACTTCAACTCAAAAACAAACGGCATTATCAAAATTAAATACTGCCGTTACAAGAGCCGAAAAAGCATCAAGTGCAAAGGCTAACGAAAATATAGATGATGCTTTCTATTGGTGGAATTTATTATTTAACTCGAAGTTTCCTTCAAGATGAACAGCATCGCATCAAAACAAAACGAGCAAAAGCAACTTGAACGATTAGCGGCTCAAAGGGAAATATATTCATTTGCTAAACGCTTGCATATTCTTCAAATAGGTTTGACCGTAATCGTTCCTATAATACTTTTTATTATTAGTTCAATATGGAATTCTGTTTTAATATATTCTGCGTTATTTGGAGTCCTCATTTTTATTATTGATGGCATTTTAATTCAGCCGATTATCAAAGCCCAAAAAACAAAAGCAGCAAAAATTCAAGAATTATTTGATTGTGATGTTCTGGAATTGGAAACATCACCACTTAAAGTTGTGAATGACATAGCAGTCGAAGAGATTTTACTTAATTACAATGCACATAATAAAATTAAATCGAATATTGAAAAAATAAGAGACTGGTATCCTACAAACATTGAGCATATGCCTATATCTATTGCAAGAATTATTTGCCAAAGAGCCAATTGTTGGTGGGATTCAAAACTACGAATTCGATATTCTAATTTTTTAAAGTATTTCGGAATTGCAGTTTTTCTTTCCCTCTTTGTTTATGCATTTATAAGTAAAATTGATTTAATCGAATTCACACTATATTTGAGTGGATTGATACCTTTCTTTCAATTTTGTAATAAACAATTTGTTACACATAGGGCTGCTGCATTAAGATTAAATGAAATGGTTAAGTTTTCACAAGAAATTTGGGAATACGCATTAAATAATCCAGAAGATTATCATAGAATTAAATTGAATTCAAGAAGATTACAGGACGAAATTTATGAACATCGTGGAAACAGTCCTTTAATCCTTGATAGATTTTACAATTTGTTCAGAGACGAGAATGAAGTTTTAATGAACAGAACTTCTGAAATATTAATTGATGAAGCAAATGAGAGAATAAAAGCCGCTAACAAAGTATAAAAATAATAGCCGAAATAGTAGTAAATATGAACATTGTAGTCCGCATAAAAATTAGTAGTAAATTGAAAAACTCTACTTCCGAAATCGGCTACTATTCTTATACAATCCGTTACCTGCAAGCTGAAAAACCAGCCGCACAGTCAAGCACATTTCATTTTTATCGTGCCTCACAAAATAAAAAGAGCTCGCTTTTTCCCACCGCCACCTAAACCAAATGAGTTATGTTTCATATCAACATAGACAGAATTAAACTGACTTAACTACATTAAAAAGTAAACTTTATGAATAATTATTTGTATCATTGTGGTCAGTTTTAAGCTGACATATAAACTATGAGAATAAAAAACATATCAACGCAATCAAATCATATTCTGACTTACTTTAATAAGTTAGACCAAGATTGTTTTGCTTATGCTGAAGCAGTGAACGCATTACCTAATTCGAGCAATAGTGCCTTAAAGGAATTATTGAGCGATATGGTAAAAAGAGGACTCTTAATGCGTTTGAAAAAAGGTTTATACTTTATAATTCCTTATGAAAAAGATGCTGAATCTTTTATGCCTGATTGGCATATCATTGCAGGACACCTTACAAAAGGAGACAATCATTATATTGGCTATTATTCAGCATTGCAAATTCATAATTTGATTACTCAACCATCATTAAAAGAACAAATTGTTGTTTCAAAACAAATCCGACCTTCAACAATTAAAATAAAGAATGTTGATTTTCAATTCATTTATCATAACGAAAATCATTTTTTTGGAGCTAAAAAAATATGGATTGATAGCTTTAACAAAGTTCTTTGTTCAGATTTAGAAAAAACATTTATTGATTGCCTATTCAAACCCGATTACGCAGGTGGAATTGTTGAAATAGCTAAAGCAATTTACACATCAAAAGATAAAATTAAGTTCGATAAAATTTTTGACTATGCAGAACGCTTCAAATCGCAGGCGGTTATTAAACGTTTAGGATTTTTATTAGAAGTATTGGAAATAGAAACAGATATTATTCCAAAATTAAACAAGCTAAAAACAGCATCTTACGTGCTTTTAGATACCGAATTACCAAAATCAGGTAAAATGATTAGTCGTTGGAGTATTCAACAAAATTTAGAAACAGAAACCATTAAATCAGCTATTTACACGTGATAAAACCAGGAGAAATACAAAACAAAGCTCGTGCAGTTGGTGTACGAGACCAACAAATAGAAAAAGATTATATGCTTTCTTGGATTCTTCAAGGCGTATCTGAACATTCAACACTTTCAAAAGCAATTGTTTTTAAAGGCGGTACGGTTTTAAAGAAAGTCTATTTTGAAGATTACCGCTTTTCAGAAGACCTTGATTTTACTTTACTTGATGATGCTGTAAGTAACGAGCAAATTTTTGAATGGTTTGCAGAAGTATTTGAATATATAAAAGAAGAAGCAAATATTCCGCTTGAAATTATTGATAATAACGAACATCAAGATGGAGGAATTAATTTCTACATCAGCTATATTGGTCCGCTTGGTGGTTTGGGAGCAAATAAAAAAGTGAAAGTTGATATTTCGAGAAGCGAAAAATTAGTTTTTGAACCTGTGCTAAATGACGTTTTTATTGATTATACAGACCAAGAAGAACACCAACTACTCTGCTATTCTTTAGAAGAAGTATTGGTTGAAAAACTACGCTCGGTAATGCAAAGAATGCAAGCTCGTGATTTTTATGACATTTGGTATTTATTGGAAATTCACAATATGGATGTTGATTTTTATATTACAGAATTTAGGCGGAAATGTGAAAATAAGGAAATTGACCCAACAGAATTTCATACTAAACTAGCACAAAGATTACCCCAATACAAAGGACGTTGGCAAAAATCTATGGCAGACCAAATTCAAGATTTACCAGACTTTGAAACCGTTTTACGTGAAGTAATGCGTCATTTAAGAAAATTAGAGTTATAAAATGAAATCAACCGAAATAAAAACTAACGTTCAAAACTTAATAGACAAGTTCTCAAAAGAAGAATTTATCTATGATTTGTTGATAGCTTACGGAATTTCAAAAACCTCTGTAACTCGACTAAAAAAAGGCGATTACAATTTTGCCAAAGTTGATGGCGAAATTTTATACAAAAAGAAAATATTCTTTAAAGTAGAAGCATCTGACAAATTATTGAGTAGCATTGAGGAAATTGCTAAAGAAGAACGAATCTTAAAACACAAACCAAGATTTGTAATTCTTACAGACTATAAACATATAGTTGCTAAAGACCTAAAACTAGGCAGAAATTTAGATATTGAACTAAAAGAACTGCCGAACTATTTCGATTTCTTTTTACCATTAGCAGGTAGTGAAGTTTACAACGCTACAAACGACAATGAAGCTGATAGAAACGCTTCATACAAAATGGCTTCTTTGTACGATTTGCTAATTGATGAAAATCCACAGATTTACAACTCAAAAGCAAGTATTCATAACCTTAATATTTTCTTGTCACGTTTATTGTTTTGCTTTTTTGCAGAAGACACAGAAATTTTTGAAGAAGAAAGTATTTTCACAAACACATTAGCTCAACATACTGCCGAAAATGGAAAAGACACACATATTTTTTTAGATAATTTATTCGACAGATTAAATGATAAAAAGGCAGATAAATATCCAGACTATTTAGCAAAGTTCCCTTACGTAAATGGCGGCTTATTTAGTGATAACATCAGTTCGCCTGAATTCACAGCAAAGGCAAGAAAAACATTAATTGACCTTGGCGAATTACAATGGAAAGATATCAACCCAGATATTTTTGGCTCAATGATTCAAGCTGTGGTTATTCCAGATTATCGTAGCGATTTAGGAATGCATTACACTTCTGTAATCAACATTCTAAAACTAATAAAACCCTTGTTTTTAGATGAATTGTATGAGGCGTTTGAAAATGCTTCAACAATAAATCAATTAAGAACATTAATAAAAAGATTATCTGAAATTAAGTTTTTTGACCCAGCTTGTGGTAGTGGAAATTTTTTGATTATTACTTACAAAGAAATTCGTTTGTTGGAAATTAGAATTTTAGAAAAAATTATTGATTTAAGCCCAAATCCTACTTTAGAATTTACCCAAATACAACTCTCACAATTTTACGGTATTGAAATAGACGATTTTGCTCACGAAATGGCAATTCTCTCACTTTGGTTGGCAGAACACCAAATGAATCGCGTATTTGAAGACACGCTATTTGACTTTGGAAGATCCAACCCTATTTTGCCATTAAAAGAAGCAGGACAAATTACTCAAGGTAATGCGACAAGGGTAGATTGGAAAACCATTTGCCCAATTACTAAAACAGATGAAGTCTATATTATTGGAAATCCGCCTTATTTGGGATATAGCAGACAAGATGAAGACCAAAAAGATGATATGAAAATAGTCTTTTCACGCATTAACAACTATAAAAAATTAGATTATATAGCGTGTTGGTTTTATAAAGCAACCTATTACATTCAAAACTCTAAAAGTAAATATGCATTTGTAACTACAAATTCTATTACTCAAGGAGAACAAGTAGCTTTATTGTGGCCATTAATTTTAAATGCAGGTCAAGAAATCGACTTTGCTCATCAATCTTTCAAATGGACAAATAACGCTAAAGGAAATGCAGGAGTGGCTGTTGTAATTATTGGAATTAGAAATATAGATAATTCAGATAAATTTCTTTACAATCAAAACCTTAAGCAAAGTGTAAAAAACATTAGTCCATATTTGACAAATTCAGGAAACCAATTTATTAAAGCACAAAGAAAGCCTTTATCTAATTTTCCCGAAATGATAATTGGAAGCAAAATTAGTGACAATGGAAATTTACTTTTAGACCAAGAAGAGAAAGATAAATTAATTGTACAAAACCCAAATGCTCAAAAGTTTATAAAAAAATATATTGGAGCATCAGAATTTATAAAAGGAACAAATAGATATTGTATTCACGTCACAGAAGAAACAGTTAAAGAAGCTTATAAAATAAAAGCACTTGACGAACGGTTTGAAAAAGTAGAAATCTTTAGATTAAACAGTAAGAAACTAGCCACTCAAAAAAAAGCAGAAAACCCACATTTTTTTGATGAAGATAAACATCAAAAAGGAGAATTTATTTTAGTTCCGCAAACAGGCTCGGAAAGAAGAGAATATATTCCAATAGGTTACTTTAATGATACTTATGTACCATCAAATGCCACAAGGGTAATATACAAAGCTGAACCTTGGTTGTTTGCTGTTATTTCTTCTAGAATGCATATAGTCTGGGTTAAAGCCGTTGCAGGCAGATTAAAAATGGATATGCAATATTCAAATACACTTTGCTACAACACTTTTCCATTTCCAGACATAACTACCAAGCAAAAAGAAAACCTAAACCTATATGTTTTTGCCCTTTTAGACGAAAGAGCAAAACATAATAAAACTATGGGACAATTGTACAGTCCAGATAATATGCCAAAAGGTTTGTTACAAGCACATCAAGAATTAGATACAGCAATAGAGCAATGTTATCGTTTACAACCTTTTAAAAACGATACGGAACGTTTAGAGTATTTGTTTAAGCAGTATGAAGAAATGACCAAAAAAGACACGCTTTTTGCAAAGCAGAAGAAAACAAGAAAAAAGAAAGTCAAAAAATAAGATATGCCAAATTTAGTACACGTAGAATACGACCAAACAGGAAAAAGCAAAAGTACCAATGCTTTGGGAATGCGAGAAATGCAAGAAAAAGCATTTGAAGGCAGAACTGCACAATATTTATTATTAAAAGCACCACCAGCATCTGGTAAATCGAGAGCGTTAATGTTTATTGCTTTAGATAAATTGAAAAATCAAGGTTTAAAAAAAGTAATCGTAGCAGTTCCTGAAAAATCTATTGGTGCATCATTTAGTACAACAGAATTAAAAAAATACGGCTTTTTTGTAGATTGGAAAATAAACCCAAAATACAATCTCTGTACACCAGGCGTTGAAAAAAGTAAAGTAACGGCATTCTTAAACTTTCTAGATTCTGACGAACAAATATTGGTATGTACTCACGCTACGTTACGTTTTGCTTTTCAAGGTTTAGATGTTAAAAAATTGGATGATACTTTGGTTGCTATTGATGAATTTCATCACGTATCAGCAGAAGGCGACAATATTTTAGGTCAAGTATTAAAAAGTATAATGGCAAATTCAGAAGCTCACATTGTAGCTATGACTGGTTCTTATTTTAGAGGAGATAGTGTTCCTGTTTTAATGCCAGAAGATGAAGCAAAATTCACTAAAGTAACTTACACGTATTATCAACAGTTAAATGGCTACGAATTTTTAAAATCATTGGGAATTGGATATCATTTTTATACAGGAAAATATTTTAAAAAGCATCCTGATAAAGAAATGTCAGCTTTAGCAGAAGTATTAGATGAAAATCAAAAAACTATTATTCATATTCCAAGTGTAAATTCGGCAGAATCTTCCAAAGAAAAGTATGAAGAAGTAAATCATATTATTGACGTTTTAGGAGATTTAGAATTTCAAGATGAAGAAACTGGAGTTTTACATATAAAAAGTCAGAAAACAGGTAAGATTTTGAAAGTTGCCGATTTGGTAAATGACAATCCAAAATCGCGAGATAAAATAAGTGCTTATTTACGAGAAATTAATTCGGCAGATGATATAGATATCATAATTGCTTTAGGAATGGCTAAAGAAGGCTTTGATTGGCCTTATTGTCAACACGCATTAACCATTGGTTATAGAGGTTCGTTAACCGAAATTATTCAAATTATTGGAAGAGCAACTAGAGATAGCAACAATAAAACGCACGCACAATTCACCAACCTAATTGCTAATCCTGATGCTGAAAGTGAGGAAGTAAAACTATCTGTTAACAATATGCTTAAGGCGATTACAGCATCATTATTAATGGAACAAGTTTTAGCACCAAACTTCAAATTCAAAATTAAAAAAGACGAAGATGATGAAGATGACGAAGATGATGACAAAACCATTAAAATAAGAGGTTTTAAATTACCTACTTCTCAAAGAGCCAAAGATATAATTGAAACAGATTTGAATGATTTGAAGGCAAAATTATTACAAAACCCTCAAATGCTAAAGGCAATGCCAGGAAATGTAGAGCCTGAAGTAATAAACACAGTTTTAATTCCTAAAATAATTAGAGAAATTTATCCAGATTTAGATGATGATGATGTGGAAGCAGTTAGACAACACGTAGTTGTAGATTCTGTAATAAAAAATAGTACAATTGAAGAACAAGGCGACAAAAAGTTTATTAGAATGGCAGGAAGTTTTGTGAATATAGATGATATACATATTGACTTGATTGACAAAGTAAATCCATTTCAAAAAGCCTTTGAAATTTTATCAAAATCAGTAACTACACAAGTTTTAAAACTAATTGACGAGCATATTCAATCTACCAAGTTTGAGATGACAGAGGAAGAAGCAATTTTATTATGGCCAAAAATCAAAGAATGGGTAAAAAATAATAAAGGATTGCAACCAAATATTCAAGCGTTTGACCACAAGGAAAAAAGAATGGCAGAAGCGTTAGTGTTTTTGAGAGAACTTAAACGTAAAAAAGCACTTGCAGATGGCTAAAAAGAAACTAACAATAGACGACATTTTTAATGATGATAATTTTGGATTATTAGATTCAAAAGCTAAAACTTCAACCATAAAAACAGATGAAGACAGGCTTATTGATTCCTTTGAAGAAATAAATGTGTTTTTCGACAAGAATAATAGAGAACCAAATTCTAGCAGTATGTCTGAATATGGACTTTTAGCAAAATTGAAGAACTTTAGACAAAACGAGAAACAAAAGGAAACTTTAAAACCTTTTGACAGACATAATTTGTTAGGTTTTGTAGAAATGGAAAAACAAACCATTGATGATATTTTAAATGAAGAAGATGATTTTGGATTATTAGATTCTGATAAAGATTTAGATATTTTCAGATTTAAACACACACCGAAACCAGAGGACAGAGCAGAATCAGATTTTGTTGCAAGAAGAAAAGCAATGAAGGAAAAAGATTTTGCTAAGTATGAAACAATGTTTCAGAAAGTACACAAAGAAATAAAAGAAGGAAGAAGAAAGATAAAATCATTTAAGAACATTGAGAAAAACCTTCACGTTGGCGATTATTATTTAATGGACGGAATTCTTTTGTATCTGGAATCTGCGAATTTAAAGCAAGAGGAATGGGAACAGAAATCTGGAAATAGAGTTAGAATCGAAGGAAGAACTAGAACAGTTTTTGAGAATGGAACTTTTAGCAATATGCTATACCGTTCATTAGGTAAGCAAATTCAAAAAAACGGAAAATTGATTACTAACACGAATGAAAAATTAGAACAAGAATTGTTTGTAAATACTGGACTTGTAAAAGAGGAAGATTTACAAACTGGTTGGATTTATGTATTGAAATCAAAATCAACAAATGCAGAATTATCAAGTATTCAAAACTTATATAAAATTGGATTTGCGAGTAATTCTGTAGATGATAGAATTAAAAATGCGAAAAATGAAGCAACGTATTTATTTGCAGACGTAAAGAAAATTGCGACTTACAAAGTTTATAATCGAAACGCAGATAAGTTGGAAAACCTTTTACACAGATTTTTTGCAAGTGCTTGTTTGGATATTGATTTGTTTAATGAAAAAGGGCAAAGACTAAATCCGAGAGAATGGTTTGTCGTACCTTTTGACGTAATTGAGGAAACAATCCAATTGATATTAAATGAAAGTATTGTAAATTACGAATATGATACAGTGAATAAAAAAGTAGTATTAAAAAATGAATAGAATAGCCAACGCATAAGCCATACACATTTGCAATTCGCTCAAAAAAGCCAACAGCACAAGCCCATCCCGAAATTTCGGGAGCAAAAGAGTTCCTCTTTTTAAAAGTGCTATATTTAACCGAATACAAAGTAAAGGCTATCAGCAGAACGGAAGAAGAAAATAGCCAGCAGGTAACGATATTTGTAAATCACTGAACAACAATTGATTAAGTCAAGGTTAGTGCTTGTAAATTAAAATAGTATTAAACTAAAAATGAAGTGCTTTTAAATGCCTAAGGCTTCATATACTAAAGGATCTTAACGAACAAACCCTCAATACAGGTAAACTACGTTTTTCAATCACATTGGTAATTAAACTTCAGATAATAAATAAAAGTATTTCAAAAAAAAACTCACAACTCTGCACTCCTAACGCTACACTTCAAAAATTGGCACAACAATTGTCATAATACAACCGAAGAACATAACGGTTATAGTGATATTCATTGTTTTTCAGAAGAATAAAAATAAACCTAAAAAAGAAAAACATTGTGTTGCCATTTTCTAAAGTAAAATGAGTGACATTATGTCCTAAATACATATATGGCTAGATCTAAATTAACCTCGCTCGACAGTTTGTCATTTCAAGAAATTAATGAAGAAGCAGACTTAATTCCTTTAATGACTCCCGAAGATGAGGAAGCAATGAACAAAGAAGAATTGCCCGAAATACTCCCGATTTTACCATTACGAAATACTGTTTTATTCCCTGGAGTGGTCATTCCTATTACGGCAGGACGTGATAAATCCATCAAATTATTAAACGAAACCAATAAGGGTAATAAGACCATTGGAGTCGTTTCTCAGATAGATGAAGCGGTGGAAGATCCCGAATTAAAAGACATCAATCCAATTGGTACGGTGGCAAAAATACTTCGGGTTTTAAAAATGCCCGACGGTAATATTACGGTTATCCTTCAAGGTCAAAAACGTTTTGAAGTTTCAGAAGTAATTACTTCGGAGCCGTATATGACGGCAACGATAAAAGAAGTTCCCGAAGCCAGACCAGCAAAAGAAAACGAAGAATTTAAAGCAATCATCGATTCTATAAAAGAAAAGGCTTTAGAGATTATTAAGAGCAGTCCAAACATTCCTTCGGAAGCTGCTTTTGCCATTAGAAATATTGAAAGTAGCTCGTTTTTAATAAACTTTGTTTCTTCCAATTTAAACGTTCCAGTAGAAGACAAACAGAAACTTTTAGAGATAAACGATTTAAAAGAACGCGCGATGGAAACTTTGCGTTATATGGATGTTGAGCTGAAAAAACTTTCCCTTAAAATCGATATTCAGTCGAAAGTTGAAAGTGATATTAGTCAGCAACAACGGGAATATTTCCTTCATCAACAAATGAAGACGATTCAAGAAGAATTAGGAGGAAATACTTCGGAAGAAGAAATCGAAGAAATGCGAGTACGCTCCAAAAAGAAAATTTGGAATAAAGAAGCTTCTGAACATTTTGAAAAAGAACTTTCAAAATTGCAACGTATGAATCCGCAAATGGCAGAATACGGAATACAACGTAATTATTTAGAGTTGTATTTAGATCTTCCTTGGGATGAATATAGCAAAGATAAATTCGATTTAAAACGAGCAAGAAAAATACTAGACCGTGATCATTTTGGCTTGGACGATGTAAAAAAACGAATCATAGAGCATTTGGCAGTTTTAAAACTTCGGAATGATATGAAGTCACCAATCCTTTGTTTATACGGTCCTCCAGGAGTTGGAAAAACATCGCTTGGAAAGTCTGTTGCAGAAGCATTGGGCAGAAAATATGTGAGAATGTCCTTGGGAGGTTTGCGAGATGAATCTGAAATTAGAGGACATCGTAAAACGTATATCGGAGCGATGCCAGGAAGAATTCTTAAAAGTATTAAAAAAGCTGGAACAGGAAATCCAGTTTTTGTATTGGATGAGATCGATAAACTTTCGGTTGGAAGCCAAGGAGATCCTTCTTCAGCAATGTTAGAAGTGTTGGATCCAGAGCAAAATAATGCTTTTTACGATAACTTTTTAGAAGTTGGTTACGACCTTTCAAAAGTGATGTTTATAGCAACTTCTAATAGTTTAGGAACTATTCAGCCAGCATTAAGAGATCGTATGGAAATCATTAATGTTTCCGGTTATACGATTGAAGAAAAAATTGAAATCGCTAAAAGACATTTACTTCCGAAGCAATTAAAAGACCATGGTTTATCAAAAACTGATTTAAAAATAGCAAAACCTCAATTAGAAAAAATTGTAGAAGGCTATACGCGTGAAAGTGGTGTTCGTGGATTGGAAAAACAATTAGCGAAAATGGTGCGTTATGCTGCCATGAAAATTGCGATGGAAGAGAAATACGAAACCAAAGTTACCAACGAGATAATTATAGAAGTTTTAGGTCCACCAAGATTAGAACGCGATAAATACGAAAATAACGATGTTGCTGGAGTAGTAACAGGATTGGCTTGGACAAGGGTAGGAGGAGATATTTTGTTTATAGAATCTATTATTTCGAAAGGAAAAGGAGCACTTACTATTACTGGAAACTTAGGTAAAGTAATGAAAGAATCTGCGACCATTGCGATGGAATATATAAAAGCAAATGCAGAACAATTAGAAATTTCTACAGATATTTTTAGTAAGTATAATGTGCATATTCACGTTCCGGAAGGAGCAACACCAAAGGACGGTCCAAGTGCGGGTGTTACCATGTTAACCTCATTGGTTTCCTTATATACACAACGAAAAGTAAAGAAAAGTTTGGCAATGACAGGTGAGATTACATTACGTGGAAAAGTACTTCCTGTTGGCGGAATTAAAGAAAAAATTCTTGCGGCAAAAAGAGCACATATTAAAGAAATATTATTGTGTGAAGAAAACCGAAGAGACATTGAAGAAATTAAACCAGAATACCTAAAAGGATTGACTTTTCATTACGTCAAAGACATGAGTCAAGTGTTAGAATTAGCACTAACTAAGCAGAAAGTTAAAAATGCAAAAACTTTATCATAATTCAATTGTGATAAGGTTTTTTAATCTGTCAAAATAAATTATACTTGTAGTCGTTTAATCTTTCAGGAAAAGGTATGTTGCATTCATGAACCAAAAGGCATTATTCTTATTTATTTTATTATCCTCTCTTTTGGCGAAAGCTCAAATTGGTGGGCGTTATGCTTATCAATTTTTAAATTTAACCACTTCACCTAGAATGGCAGCTTTGGGCGGAAAAGTAATTACCAATTACGATTACGACCCAACACAAGCACTAGTAAATCCAGCGAGCATAAACCCAGCAATGGACAATCAACTTTCAGTAAATTACATCAACTATATTGGTGATGTAAATTACGGTTCGGCTGCTTATGCATATTCTTGGGATCGCAGAACACAAGTAATTCATGCTGGAGTTACCTATGTAAACTATGGAAGTTTTGATGGTTATGACGAGCAAGGAAATCCGACCAACAGTTTTAGTGGTGGTGAAGTTGCTTTATCAATTGGTCATGCCAGAAATATTGCATTTACAAACTTTCATTTAGGGGGGAATATTAAATTTATATCTTCAACTTTAGAGCAATATTCTTCCTTCGGAATTGCACTAGACCTTGGTGTAATGTACATTTACGAAGATTGGGATTTAAATATTTCTGTAGTTGGAAGAAATATAGGAAAACAAATTACTGCATTTAATGAAGTATATGAACCTTTACCTTTTGAATTGATTGCGGGAATTTCTCAAACATTAATGAATGTACCCATTAGATGGCATTTAACTTTAGAAAATATGCAAGTTTGGAACATCGCTTTTGCTAATTCTAATAGAGATGAAACCGATTTGGAAGGAAATGTAACTACAGAAGACATTAATTTTATTGACGATGTTTTTCGTCATATGATATTTGGAATTGAATTGTTTCCAGACAAAGGGTTTAATTTACGATTGGGCTATAATGTAAGAAGAGCACAAGAATTGCGAATTATAGAAAAAAGAGCTTTCGCAGGTTTAAGTGCTGGGTTTTCAGTGAAATTTAATAAATTACGATTAAGTTATACGTATGCTAAATACAGCTCGGCTGCGGCATCAAGCTATTTTGGATTGAATATAAATCTTCAGTAAAACTATTTCTGAATAAGATAAAGAAACAAAATTTGAAAAAAATTACCATTGCTATTGACGGATTCTCATCGACTGGAAAAAGTACGGTAGCAAAACAATTAGCCGATTATTTGGACTATATTTATGTAGATACTGGAGCCATGTACAGAGCGGTTGCACTTTTTGCTTTGGATAATAAACTTCTTTCTGAAAACAATTTTAATAAAGAAGAATTAATAAAAATGCTTCCTGAAATTTATTTAGAATTTAAAAAAAATAAAGACTCAGGAAAAATCGAAATATTTTTAAATGGACAAAATGTTGAAAAAGAAATAAGGACCATGTACGTTTCAGGTTTTGTAAGCCCCGTAGCAGCCATTCCTGAAGTGCGAAGAAAATTGGTAAGCCTTCAGCATAAAATGGGAATTGAAAAAGGGATTGTAATGGACGGTCGTGATATTGGAACCGTAGTTTTTCCCGAAGCAGAATTAAAAATATTTATGACTGCAAATACTGATGTTAGAGCAAAAAGAAGGTACGATGAATTAAAAGAAAAAGGTGATAATATAACTTTCGATGAAATATTAAAAAATGTTCAAGAAAGAGATTTTATGGACACTACAAGAAAAGATTCACCTTTAATAAAAGCAGCAGATGCCATTGAAATCGATAATTCTGAAATAAGCCAAGAAGATCAATTCAATACTATTTTGCAGTTGGCTAAAGATCGAATTGTGGGAAGAGTTTAATAATGTATATCTTTAACTAAAATTTGTTATTATGAAAAAAATAAAAATCACAACAATTATAATCTTGTTATTTATAGGGTTTACTGGTATCTCACAAAAATATACCAATACAGAAAACGTGAACGTTTCAAAGAAATGGAACGGGAATACATTTACTTCTTCTAAAACTTTTGCAGAGAACATTTCTGAGGTTCAAGATTTCTCTCAACTTAAGCGAGCATTAGAAAATAAAGATTTATTGAACGCAATAGCATCAGAAGAAATGGTTACTGTTTTCGTTATTTCTAATAGCGGATTTGAAAAATACCAAGAAAAACAAGATTCAATTTTTGATATTTCAAATGCTAAAAATTTAACTGCAATTATTAAATATCATGTAATTCCTGGACGAGTTGATAGCTATGTTATTAAAAATTCTATTGAAAAAAAGGGAGGAATAATTTATTATGCAACTTTACAGGGAGATAAATTAGGGATTAAAGAAGAAAATGGACAATTAATTTTGGTAGATTCAGAAGGAAATACATCAGTAATTTCAGCTACCGATTTTTATCATAAAAAAGGTTTTTTTCATATAGTAGATGGAATTGTATATCCGAAGCTTTAATGCCAAGGCATTTTAAAATAACCTTTCACTTCTTTTTTCGCAGCTTTTTCTTTAGTATAATCTAAAATTTTCGCTAATCTTTTTTCAATATTTTTTTGTTGCATCACACCTGTTTTTTTATCGACTAAAATTCCGTGTTTAAAAAATAAGAGCGTTGGAACCCCTAATACTTTATAGCGTTTTGCAATTTCCATATTCTCGGAAGCATTGAGTTTGTAGATGGAATATTTATCTTTGTTTTCTTCGGCAGTAACCTTAATAATTGGATCTATTACTTTGCAATTAGGACAACGTAAGGTGTAAATATCTACAACGGTTGGTTTTTCATTTTCAATGACTTTTTTCTGAAATTGTGAAGAGGTGATATCAAGTTTCATAGCATTTATTTAATAAATCAAAAATACATTTATTAGTAGATAGCATTCAGTAACATTTATCACAATAAGATTACACCAGAAGTGTAAATGTGATTACAATTCATCCTTTAAAAATAACAATTGGGTAACCGTCATTTTTTAAGTAGCTTTACGTATTCGATATTTGTCCTATAAATAAACAGTCAAAACTTAATTTATGCAAACGGTACTTACTTATTTTATAATTTTAATTGCAAGTTTTATAATGCAAGCACAGAATACAATTGAAGTTTCGATGTCTGGATTTAAATCAAACGAAGGAAAAGCCATGGTGGGTCTTTTTGTTGAAGAAGATACCTTTCTTCGAAATCCAGAAATTACATTGTCTTCAAAAATCATTAATAATAAGTCGGAAGTAATATTTACTGATATTACAGATGGTGTTTATGCAGTTTCAGTATATCACGATGAAAATGATAATAATGAGTTGGATTTAATAATGGGTATTTTACCAAAAGAAAACAACGGAACGTCCAACAATCCAGATACGGTGTTGGGACCTCCAAAATGGAAGGATTCAATATTTGAAGTAAAAGGTGGGGAAGTAGTACATTTTGATATAATAATTAAATAAGAACAACAAAGGTATGTTAGGAATTATCATTAAAAAATCTGGAAGGGGTATTTAAAAGTATTGCTTCTTATTACAATTGCACTATTATTAATAGGATTATCTATCTAAAATTTAAATAATGAAAACAATTATTGTCATACTAATATCTTTAGCTTCCTTTTCAGGAATGAGCCAAACACATTATCAGAAAGGAATGCAGAAAGCATTAGGTCTTTGGAAAGCTGAAAAATCAACGGAAGCTATCAACTTGTTTGAACGTATTGCAAAAGCTGAACCAGACCAATGGTTACCTTCATTTTATGTTTCTTATATATTGGTAATTAACAGTTTTGGAGAAAAAGACGGTGCAAAATTAAAATCTCAAATGGATAAAGCCATGCTTTTTATGAACGATGCGAAAACCATTTCCAAAAATGAAGTTGAGATCATGTTATTAAACGCTTTATGGTACACCGTATGGGTAGCACAAGATGGAGCAGTTTACGGAATAAAGTACGGCGGAAAGATTACAGGAATATACCAAGAAGCAATAGCTAAATCACCCAACAATCCGAGAGTGATTTTAAATAAAGCAGAATGGGATATTGGAGGTGCAAAGTTCTTTGGGCAATCTACCGAACCTTTTTGTAAAGAGATTCAACGAGCGATTAATTTGTTTGAAGATTATAAGCCAGCTGGAGAATTTTATCCTAAAGGAGGTCAAAAAAGAGCACAAGATTTATTAACCGAAAACTGCAACTAATGTTAAATCTCTTTAAAGAAATAGGGAAAGCTTTTTTTATTGGATCTATTGTTTTTATTATCATTGGATTAATACGATACAACAATGGTTATACCTATTCTAACGGAAAGGATTTACTAATTTACTTTGCCTACAACCAATTGTATTCAGTGGTGTTATACTTGGCAAATGGTTATTTTTTTAAGTATGTACTCAAAAACTTTAAAGATACTTTTTTCACTTTAAAGACGGTTTTGATTTTAATCATTGGCGTCATTGGAGTAACCATGGTGAGTGTGTTTTTTATAAGAATAACACATGAAGTTATCTTCGGAAATGAAACATTAAGTGAGTTTGTAGTTTCAGAAAGACCTCAAGATTATTACATCACTGTTTTTATTGCCATACTTGTTAGTTTGGCGATACTGGTTTTCTTTTATTACAAACACCTTCAAGAAAATAAAGTAAAAGAACAGAAGATTATCGCAGGAACAGCTTCGGCTAAATTCGATGCCTTAAAAAATCAATTAGATCCGCATTTTTTGTTCAATAGTTTAAATGTATTAACCAGTTTAATTGAAGAGAACCCCGAAGCCGCGACCAAGTTTACAACATCGCTTTCAAAAGTATATCGCTATGTATTGGAACAGAAAAACAAAGATTTAGTTTCGGTAGAAGAAGAATTAAAGTTTGCAAGATTGTATATGCTGCTTATTAAAATGAGATTTGAAGATAGTATTGTTTTTACACTTCCTGAAAATTTAAGTAATCCTGAAGCAAAAGTAGTACCACTTTCACTACAGTTATTATTAGAAAATGCGGTAAAACACAATGTAGTAACCGAAAGCAGAAAATTACATATTATAATTAAAGAAGAAGAAGGAAACTTGGTAGTTACTAATAATATTCAGCCAAAACAGGTAATAAAATCTAGTACCGGAGTAGGGTTGTTAAATATTAGGCAACGGTACCAATTATTAACAAATAGACCGGTATTGATAAAAAAAGATGAAAACATATTTTCAATTTCAATACCACTTTTAACTAAAAAAAATACCGTCATGGAAACACAAGATACCTACATAAGTAAATTAAAATACAAACGCGCTAAAGATCACATAGAAAAACTGAAAGGGTTTTATATACATTTAACCGTTTACCTTATTATGATGCCGGTATTTATTTTCTTGAATTTCCAATCAACAGGATTTCCTTGGGCGATTTTTCCGATAGTAGGATGGGGTTTTGGACTGACAGGACACGCGATGGAAACGTTTGATTATTATCCTTTTCTAGGAAAAAACTGGGAAGAAAGAAAACTGAAAGAGTTTATGAATGAAGATGATAAGTAAAAGACATAAGACCGCTTTGCTGAAAGAAATAAGATAAAAGACTCGATTATAACTAACATATAAACAGTATAACAATAAAGAATAAATAAAATGGATAATTTAGACAACGAAAGCAAATACCACCGAGCCAAAGAAAGAGTGGCAATGATAAAAAAGTTTTACTCAAATTTAATGTCCTATATTGTGTTTATTTCATTTTTGGCAGGACTCAATTATTATGTAAACGAGTGGAGGCACCCTTGGTTTTTATGGGCTGCTTTTGGTTGGGGAATTGGTATTGTATTTCACGCAATTAAAGCCTTTGATTGGGTTCCTTTTATGAATAAAAATTGGGAAGACCGGAAAATTAAAGAATTTATGGAGGAAGAAAATAACCATTCTAATAACAAATGGAGCTAGTAATTATGGAAAATAATAACGACCGAAAATACCGAAAAGCAAGAAAGAGAGTAAAAGAAATTAAAGATTTTTATACCCACTTGATCGTTTATATAATTGTAAATATATTTTTGATTATCATGCATTTAGGAATATTTCAAAGTGGGCTTGCAAATGTAGAAATACCAAAATGGTCTATGTTTATTACTCCTTTTTCCTGGGGTATTGGTTTGTTTTTTCACTGGTTAAAGGTATTTAAAGACAGTTTTAAATTCTTTAAAGATTGGGAAGACCGAAAAATACAAGAGTATTTAGATAGGGAAGAAGAGGAGCTAAAACGAATGCGAAAATCCTAAAAACACTCCATTAGTTTAATTAATTAAATTTACCATTTTCAAAAGCAAGATATGAAAATACTAATAATTGAAGACGAAAAACCATCGGCAAGAAGGTTGCAACGAATGTTAGAAAAACTAGGAGTAACTGTAAACCAAATGCTTCATAGTGTGGAGGAATCTATCGATTGGTTTTCAAATAACGAGCATCCCGATTTAATATTCTTAGACATTCAATTAAGTGATGGTTTGTCCTTCGATATTTTTGATAAAATACAAATTAAAAGTGCCATAATTTTTACTACTGCATTTGATGAATATGCTTTAAAAGCCTTTAAGCTAAATAGTATCGATTATTTATTAAAGCCTATAGATGAAGAAGAGTTGCAAGCAGCTGTAGAAAAATATAAGAAACTAAAAAACCCATCACAAAACGTACAGCTTAATTTTGAAGACATTAAAAAATTGCTTTCAAACCCTATAGAACGAGACTACAAAAAACGATTTACCGTAAAAATTGGGCAACATATTAAAATGATTCCTGTAGATGAAATTGAATGTTTCTATTCAGAAAATAAAGGGACGTATGCACATACCAAAAACGGAAGAAATTATTTACTAGATACTACCTTAGAACAATTAGAACAAGAACTTTCACCGAAAGTGTATTTTAGGATTAACCGAAAATTTTATATTAATATAAATGCTATAAAAGATATTATTTCATATACAAATTCACGTTTAGAGTTAAAATTAAATAGCAACTTAGGTCAAGAAGTAATTGTGGCTCGGGAGCGTGTAAAGGACTTTAAATTATGGTTGGGGTAGTTTTATTACAATAATTAGTTTATAAATGGGTCAGAATATTTCTCATCTTCAATTAATTCATAATCGGTTAATGTTTTTAGAAAAGCTACCAAACCTGCTGATTCTTCTGGAGTAAAATCTAAATGTCTAGGTGAACCATCTCCATTTTTCATATGGGCAGATAAGTAAGGATGTGGCAAAACTCCTGTACTGTAATGCTCTACAACTTCTTCTAAAGTAGCAAATCTACCATCGTGCATATAAGGACCTGTAATTTCAATATTTCGCAAAGACGGTGTTTTAAAATGGCCATAAAAGGATTCAATACCTAGGAAAGCACCTACGCCATTATCTGGAACGTTAATATTGTCGTCTAAACCAATATTGTCTGGTTCTGCGCCACTAAAAATTACTTGATTTACATTATCCGGTATGGGTTGGTCAAAATGTAACGGTATTGAATTTGGCAGATGGCAAGTAACACAAGAGGCAATTGCTCCAGGCGTTAATTTACCGTTAAATATATCTTTTCCTAGATTTTCTGCTGCAGTAAAGTTTGGGAAATCTTCAAAAATATCGTTGGTAATTTCAATTCCTTTATCATATTTAGTATTGTAAGAATAAATAGAGCGTACAAATTGCGAAAGAGCTTTCGAGATACGATCACTAGTGACGTTTGTGCTTCCGAAGGCATTTTCAAATAATGGGTTGTAATAATCTAACTCTGAAAATTTTTCTACCAAACCTTCCAAATTCATTCCCATTTCAACAGAATCCTGAATAGGCATTAAAACTTGTTCTTCTAAAGTTGCTGCACGATGATCCCAAAAGAAATTTTCAGCAGAATAAAATCCAGCATTCGCAAAACCCATTGAGTTTCTAAAAGTTGAACCGCCTTCAAATCCGTCACTTTTTGAAACATTATCAGAAAAACCAAACTCCTGAAAATGACAACTTGCACAAGATTTTGTATTATTATTAGACATGTTTTTATCGTAAAATAAAACCCTTCCTAAAGTTACACCATCATTAGTAATTGGGTTATCTGTTGGTGTGTTGTTAAATCCAAAGACATAAGGAGTAAAGGTTTCTGGAAAATTTGGATTGCTATAATTAAAGGGAGTGCTAGGTAAATTGTAGATGTCACTATAATTATCATTCGGTGTTTCATTTGGGTCATCACTATTACAGGCAAATAAAAATGAAATCGCAAACAAAGCTGTTATAATCTTGGGGATTTTCATTGTATAAAAATACTATTTTTTTAATATTCTACGAATTTATAGACAAATATAGTTAATTAAATAGCATTAAAGACTATTTTGTCTGTTACTGAATTAAATTTTAGTGGTTTTTATCATTTTTAGTATGAATTTTATTTTGTTGAAATGCAGAAGGAAGTAAACTAGGAATATATTTAACCAATAGTGGAAGCAATAAACTCCCTCCAGGAATTAAAAAAATAGTTAAGGAGGGTATGGTTTTACAAATATCTAATAGTTGCTCTTTTACCTTGTCTTTTTCATCGGTTGAAAGTTCTCTAATGGTAGATTGTCCAATAAGTTTTACCAATTCACCACTTTCTGCCAATTCCTTTAAAAGCCTACTTTTATTTCGGGTAATTAATAACTTTACGGTAGTTGTAGATTGTTTATAAAGTAAATATATAGGATTTTTATTTTCAAATAATGCGATAGATTTTGAGTTTTTTTCAGAAAAATGCTTGATAAAATTTAAATTAATAAATAGTTGTTTTTCAGTTATATCAAAGCTTTTCGCTAGTTTTTTTAAAAATAATAGCTCAGCTTCATCCAAAGCTTTATCATTCCATACCGCAAGACAACATAAATCGAAAATATAAAGTTTTTCGAAATTTGTAAAATTGTATTGGTTTTTTAAGGTTTCAATTGGTAAAAAATTACTTTGCTTATTTTGAATAGTTAAATAAGCAGTAGAAGTTTCAAATTGTTCAATTATTTGACGGTCAAATTTATCTTTTTCTTTTTTAGCTTTTAAGGTTAAGAAACAATAATTAATGATAGCGGTTTCTATTTGTTGTTCATATAACTTTAAATTATTATTTGATGATGAAAAATTAGTAAAGGCAAGAATATCTATATATAATAATGTATAAGGGATTATTGTTGTTTCGTTTTTCTTTAATATACTATTAGATTCCTGTAACCTAGAAGCCAACACGTGTTCCAATACATCTGAAGGTGTTTGAGACATAGAAAATTTATATAAAAAACTAGTTTTACCCCTATCAAGAGTTTTGTAAAAATCTATAATTAATGTTATTGCTTCTTTGATTTCAGCATTTCTATGTTGTTTAAAAAAAGCAAAAAGCAAACAGTAAAAAAGATTGATTTTTGTGAACTCGTCTGTTGTAAGTCTTAGCTTGTCTTCTGGTAATTTAACGAACGATTTTCTTGAAACTCCGTATAAAAACCCAGTTTCTTTTAATTGATTATAAAACTCATTTTCATCAATAGAATTAGTGGTAAACTGTTGTTTATCAACAAGAGTTAAAAATTTTGGAATCCAGCCAGAAGCAGAGGGGTTCATAAAATAAATTTTATTAATTTTGAAATTAAATAAAAAGCAGTGAATAGTTAAATAATTCACTCAAAAAAATTACATTGCTAAAAAAATAATAGCGAGTAAATTTAATTAAATAAAACGAAATATGAATAAAACAAAAATATTTGCAGTAATAGGCGGTATTGGTTTATTGATGCTCTCATTGTTTTTAATGTCTTCAGATATTTTGGATGCACCTAATGTTTCTGGAACATCATCAGACATTGCAGATTTTTATGCCTTTGAAGGTGATAATCCTGATAACACAGTATTTATTGCTACCCTTCAAAGCAATTTAGTGCCTGGAGCAGTTACAGAAAATGCAAGCTTTGATGAAGATGTTTTGGTAGAATTCAATATCGATAATACAGGAGATTTTAAAGAAGATTTAATAATCCAAGCAATTAAAAGAGGTGACACTATTCACTTTTTTGGCCCAATAGCTCCCAATGAGGCAGGACTAAGAAGTGTTATTATGACAACAGCTGAGCATCATTTTGTTCGCATTTCAACCACGGAAGAATCTTTTGTAATCAACGAAAATGGAATGAGTTTTTTCGCAGGACCAAGACGTGATCCTTACTATTTCGATATAAATAGATTTAACGACATCGCTTCTGGAGCAGCAGCACCCGATGGGTTTTTTCCGCCAGAAGAAGCAAACGATTTTTTTGAAAATATAAATACACTTGCTATTGTTATAGAAGTACCAAACTCAATGTTAGGAAATGCTCCAACACATATATTAGAATCTGAAGGAGATATTAACGGTTTGCCACCAGCATATAACGTGTGGGTTTCAACTAAAAGAAAAGAATAACAGATGAATATTTATAAAATGAAAAACAATAAAGGATTACTTATTTTCATCTTGCTTTTTACATCACTTTTATTTGTACAATGTAAAGACGATGACGATAACGGAAATGTAATAGATCAAGAAGGAACCTGTGATGATGGAATTCTAAATGGAGAAGAAACTGGAATAGACTGTGGTGGTACTATTTGTCTTCCTTGTGAAGAAGGCGGAATTAATTTTGACGGTATATTTGTTCAAGAAGATGCCTTAGGAAGACCAGCTGTGAATATGTTATTTGGAGGGTCTGACACCATGAAGAATGAATATAATATTACAGAAGTATCAAATCACTCTAGCTTTCAACCTTCGTTTCTGGATCAATTAGAAAATTATCATGATATTTATGCCATTGCATTAGAAATTCCAGTTGAAAATTTTAATTATGAAACAAATATTTTTAATTGGAATGCTGAAAAATTCACGACAATAATGTCACATTTTGATGCTTTACAAGTAGCACCTAACGGAAATACAACCTATTACAACGAAAATTCTAATTTAGTATTTACAGGAAGAAAATTATCAGACGATGTAATGGATGTAACGTTAATGCTAATGTTTGGAGGTACAGACGGAACACGTTTTGACGGAAACAACGACACACCACAACTAACTACAGATGGTGTTGATGCTGGTGATCGTGATTTTTCATTGCC
>JAKITD010000104.1 GCA_021648265.1 Flavobacteriaceae bacterium
ACTACTAACTGTAGCTACCCTAACTCCGTACAATTCAGCTATTTCATATTGTTTTTTTCCTGATTTTAATAACAGTATCGCTCTTTTCCTTAAATTAAAACGTTCTTCACTAGGCAGGGTTCTGAAAACTAGGCAGGGTTCTGAAATCTATTTTTTCCATCCCCAAATATACAATATTTATTTGATAAATTACGTTAAATTATCGCTAGGTTAATAATTGGTGTTTTTAATGAAGCTTTAAACGACAAAGATTCAGCTCTTTATTATTACAACAAAGTTATAGACAAATTAAAACACAATAAATCACCCAAAGCCATAGAAGTTTTATCAGCTACTTATACCAATTATGCCAATCTTTTTTTGAAGGAAGGCAACTATAATAAAGCGATAGAGATTTATTTTAAGTCGGAAAAAATGAGTGAAAGTATTGGTGATAAACGCAACCAATTAATAGCGATTAACAATATTGCAGGATGTTATAAGGAAATAAAGAAGTACGATTTGGCGATGGAATACTATCAGAGCTCATTATTACTTTCAAAAAAAATAAAAGATTATAAGTATGAGGGTGCTGCAAATGTTGGAATTGGAGAAACATATTTTTTTAAAAAAGATTATGACAACGCTTTGATTCATTTATTTCTTGCTGAAGATATTTTGAAAGCAACCGAATTTAAAAGCGTTTTACATCAATCTTATGAAGCTTTAGCAAAAGTATATTTGAAAAAGGGAAAAACAAATAAAGCTCGTTATTTTTCTGATAAAGCATTATTAGGAATTGAGGAAGTTCAAGATAATTTTTCGAAAATCGATATTTTACTAACCAATGCAGCTATAAATAGTAGTGAAAATAAATATACCAAAGCCTTAAATAATATAAATAAAGCCTTAATAATATCTAAAGCAAATGGCTATTTAGATTCTGAAAAGGAGTGCGTTATTAAAAAGATTGAAATTTTAAAACTTCAGAATAAAAATAACGAGATTATTCATCTATACGATGAATTACTAAATTTAAAAGACACTATTTTAAATACTGAAAATTTAAAATCTATCAACGAACTCGAAATCAAATACCAAACCGAAAAAAAGGAAAAAGAAAACCTACAATTTAAAGCAGACAAAGCTCAAAATGAATTAAAACTTGAAAAGGAAAATCGGCAAAAATGGTTTTTTGGCTCTATTGCATTAGCAGCTATTTTAACCATCGTTATTATTGTGTTTTATACAAAAAATAGACAACAAAAATTGTTATACCAATCGCAATTAGCTATTGCCAAAGCCAAGCAAACCGAACACCAACGCATTGCTACAGATTTGCACGATTATAAAGTAAAAACACTTGAAGAAATAGCCTCGGAGCTTAAAAAGGAAGGAAAAGAAAAGCAACTTGAAATTACAATCACCGATGATGGCAAAGGCTTTGATGATGTTACTCTAGGAATTGGTTTTACCAATATGAAAATGAGAATCAACGAAATCAACGGAAAAATTAAAATTAAAAATAGAGTAATAAACTTATCCGTAGGCTATTTTTTTAATTAACCAATTATACTATTAAAGGAACAATTATTTATCAATTGTAAGGTTGTTTTGATAAAGCGTTTAAGAGAAATCTTAAGCGTTTTTTTTAATCCCATTAAAAATAATATGATTTTCATTAAGAAAATATAGATTTTCACTAGCAATTGTTAAAAATATAAATGTTGTTTTCTTTTGTAATAAATAACAAACGTTTAAACCAATGAAACTATTAAAAATTACTATCCTCGTTTTATTTGTCACATTTTTGTCAAATGGACAAGATTTAACTCCCGAAGTTGAAGCAATTAATACTCATTTAACAACTGTAAATAACGGTAAGAAAGAGTTTATTCAAACCATTTCTGTTATAGATCCTACGGTTGTAAATATTACTGTTGAAGCTATTGACAGCAAAGGTAATAGCAGCACAAAATCGTACATAATTAATCCTGCAGATATTAAAAAGAATGGAGTTAAAAAAGTAGTAAAAAAGAACCTAATCTATATTGAAGTTCCAACCAATCAAAAACTTATTAAGCTCACCACCGATAATGAAAAAGTAAGCTATGTTAATTCACTTAAAGTGTATGCTTCAGATATTAATAATGCAAGAGAACTGGTAAGTAAAATTAAAGAAGCAATACCAAAAGCACAACAATTGGTAGATCAAAGAATTTCCTTTACTACCTATCAAGAATGTATTAACTGGTTAGAAAATAACATAGGTGATGTTAGTTCACCAAGTTGGGATTATTCGCAAAGTTTAAAAGAAAATACTAGCTACCCTGGAAGTATAGAATTTAACAAAGAAATAATATCATCTAAATCTACTGAAAACACCGCATATCTGTTCAACCTCCTTTTATTAAATCCAAAAACAGTTTCATTTAAAATTAACGGTGACTTATTTAGTATTTATGTTGAAACTAACAAAGCAGTAAAAACCATAAAATATTTCGAAGATGGTATTCAGAAAAATTACACCAGCAAACTAACAATTGCCTGTAGCGATATAGAACAGGCAAGAGATTTACGAAAAGTTCTTAAAACAATTATTCCATTGGCAGAGGAATTGTTTAATAATTCAATTACACTAATAACAAGTAATTCGATTGGTATAACCAAACTGAATAATTTAACAGGTTCTTTATCAATTAATGGCAGTTCTTTCAAGCAACGATTTACCGGAGAATGTATAATAGACTATACCAAAGAGTATGACAAAGGTGATGATACAGAAATAAGTGATTTTAATTTTTCATTAAATGATATTAATAAAAACAATATTAATTACAACAGTAAAGGAGCATTTTTATATGTAGATATTTTTACAAAAAGTGGAGAACCATTCATAAAACACATAACTAACGGTGAGGATGTTAAATACGAAAAAATGATTCGTTTTTTCGTTCCTTCTATTGAAAATGCAATCCTGCTAAAACAAACTTTAAAAGGCTTAATTGCTTTATGTACAGGAGAAGAAGATACTGAAAATGAAGACCTAGTAATTAATAATTCTAACAGTAACTTAGATAATCAGGTTGTTAATAACCAACCAAAACCTTCAAATAAAAAATCTTTGTATAACTTCAATAATATTACAGTTGAAGAACCTCAATTTATGGGAAAAATATTTTATGTTAATAATAATGAGCCTATGGATTTAGAAGAAACCGTATATTATATTAAGCAAGGAGCTTCGGTAGGTAGAAAAATTACAGGTATTGGTAAAGTTAATGCTATATTTATGATAGATGGTGTAAGCTCTCCTATAAAAATTCAAGCTCAAGATAAATTGTACTTTATTTGTAATTATGGAGGTAATAATTATTTGCCATCTAAAATCATAAAATTGTTAAAACTATCTCCAAAGAAACGTACTAGAGAGTACATAGTGTCAAGCTCAAGTAATGCAAGTGGTGATACAGAGAATAATAAATTTTCATTTATAAAGTTTAAAGCAAAAAAGTACGGAAATGAATCCTATATAATCGAGTTTGCAAATTTAACACCTGGTGAATATGGGTTCTCAATAGGAGGAGAAGATTCTGGTAAAGAAATGTATATGTTTAGTATAATAGAATAAATATTTGTTGGGAACAAACCGAAAAGCCAACTTTAAAAGTTTGGAGTAGGTATATCTTAAAATATTAAATTATGAGGCTAAGTTCTAAATAAGTCAGCAAATTATTATATATTTGTATTATGAAAACAAGTAAAGAGATAAAAGTCCTATTCAATGAGCTTCCGATTGGTGTTCAAAATGAATTGTTAGGTGAGTTACTTAT
>JAKITD010000043.1 GCA_021648265.1 Flavobacteriaceae bacterium
AAAAATATGTGGAAGACCACATGAATATGCTACAAGAAAATCAAGGTAGAGTTAAGAAATATTTTCAACACAACGATATTAAATACGCTGCATAATGGTTACGGTAAATAAACGTCGGGTTAATAATTTCACCATTTTCTCGCCTGCTGTATTGGCTTTGGCTTAAACCAAGATGATGAGCAATAAGTTCTTGAGATATTTTTTTATCTTCTCTTAATAACTTAACTTTATAGTGTAAATCCATTATTATTTTTTACAAATATACAAAATATGTTGTATTCACATACAATATGTGTTAATGCCATTGTGTTAACTTATTTAAAATGGTTTCTTGCTCATATTAAAATAGGCGGAAACCGAAAAGCCTTTGATAGAGTAGGTGGAATTTAAATTTATTATTTTATGAGCAAATTAAGTTTAAAAAAGAAAACGGTTACGATATTGACCGATGAACAAAAATCAACTGTTAATGGGGGTGCTGGAACAACTTCTTATTCTGGGTGTACTGGGTTTCTGTGTTGTAATCAGCAACCTTGTGTGCCAGCATCTATGGGTACAGGGAACACATGTTTAATGTCTGGTTGTAAACTTCTGTAGATGTAAAGTAATTAAAAAAATTATCTATAAATACTTTAAGATTAATCAAAGCAAAAATTATTAATCTTAAGTATTTTGCGAAAAGATGGTGAGATATTTTTTTACCATTTTTTCTATTTAATAATCTCATAAAAAAAATAATTGATTGAATTCTTAGATAAGAAAAAATTAAATATTTTAAAAATAGAAAGAGATTCTATTTTTAATTTTTTTTTGGAACCCAAAAACCTTGGTAATAATAGAAATTTCAATCACATAGGTCTTCTATCTGGATTGCCAGGTATTATTTTAACAATAGTCGATGGTTTAACAAGTGCTGAAATAAGCGAGCAAAAAAAAACCGTATTATTTTACATTAAGAAAACATTTGAGATTGTGGAAGAGACACCTTACCTCACTCCGTCTTATTGCGATGGACTGGCTGGATATGGTTATTTTTTGTTAGAAATTAGAAAATTAAAAATAGTGTTAGAAGACACTAGTCTAAGCTTAGAGATTAATGAAATTTTAATAGAAATTGATGAAATATTGACGGAACAGATACCAAAGTTTGTAGAGCATAAAAATTTTGATATAATGCATGGTTTGATTGGTCTAGGATTATTTTTCTTGGCTAAAAAAGACAAAAATAAAGTATTGAAAATCACTGAAATTTTAATCCAAAACTCCTATATTACAGAAAAAGGAGGAGTCTATTGGAAGAAATACGATACTTATGATACATACTCTACAATTTTAGATACAGGAAACGCACATGGTATCGGAGCAAATATTTATTTTCTAACTAAGGTATTATCAAATGGGATAGAATTATCAATTAAACGTAAGTCCGAATTAACTGATTTAATTCAAAATTCGATAAATTTCTATTTTGAAATAATTCAAAATTTATCACCAAATATCTATTGTTATTTTCCTCTAAAAATTAATTTCGAATCCTTTCAAAAAAACAATTTCAATCCGGAAAACTCTAGGTTAGGCTGGTGTTATGGAGACTTAGGAACTCTTTATACATTATTAATGGCTTCAAATCAGATAAAGAATAATCAATTAATATTAGATATTACGGAAAGGTTAATTATTGTATCAAAACGCAAAATTGAAGATGAGAGTTACACGGTTGATGCAGGGTTTTGTCATGGAACTAGTGGTATGGCAATTTTGTGGTATAATATCTTTACAATAACACAGAGAATAGAGTTCCGTACTGTAGCTTTGTATTGGTTAGATGAGACTCTAAAGAAAAAAATAAAAATGGATAATACATACGAAATTAATTATGGATTTATAATTGAAGATTCGCTTCAAAAAAATTTTTCAATATTAGAAGGTTTGTCAGGTGTACTATCTTGCTATAATAAGTTCATCAATAAGACTACAGAAAGAGTAGAAGATATATTAATGATAAAATATTAAAAATGAAAAAACATATTCTAGTATTAATTTTCATCCTCTCTAGTTTGCATAGTTTTGGACAAGTGAAATCAGAAGCACAAAAAATTTCAAATATTAAACAGTTTGGTTTAGTCTGGGGATTTATGAAATATCATCATCCTGAAATAAGCGATGGTAAATATAATTGGAATCAAACTTTTATAGATTATTATGAAATTATAAAAAATGTTGAAACTCAAGATGAATTTAACGAGATTACATTAAAATTATTTAACTCTGTTGATAATAGTAAAATACAATTGAATTCAGAAATACAAATCGTTAAATATTTTGATAAAAATGTTGATTTTGAATGGTTTAATCAGTTCAGAAATTATCCAAAAACTTTAAGTTATCTTAATAATTTGAAAAACAATCTTAATATTAGTGATTACTACGTGTCAAATAAATCAATTAGTAAAATCCCTACTTTTGAAAATGAAAAGAAATATGAAAATTTTGATGAAAAAATAGAAAGTCATCGCTTACTGAGTTTGTTTTCTTTTTACAACATGATTCACTATCAATATGTAAATAAATATTTGATAGAAGATAATTATATCGATAATCTAAATGTGTTCATACCTATTTTTTTAAATTCAAATTCAATATTTGATTATGAGTTATCTAAATCTAAATTAATTGTTTCGATTTTTGACTCCCATGCATTCTACTTACCCAAAGAACTGAGTGATGTATTGTTTAAATACAAAGCACCCATAGGCATTAAATTTATAGGTAACCAATTAGTTGTTTCAAGTATTTATAACCAAGAATTGGCAGAAATTGATGGCATTAAATTAGGGGATATAATAACTAAAATAGAAGGTATTGACTCGAAAACTTATTTTGAAGAAAAATTAGGAGGTATAATTTCCCATTCTAATAATAATTTTCTTAAAAAGTGGACAATGTGGGGGCTTTTTAATGAAGAAGATAGATTAAATATTAATATTAAACGATTTGATTCAGTTTTTGAAAAGGAAATTAAATTGTATAATAAATATGAGAAGAACGGATTTACTTCACTAAGATCTGTAACTCCACAATCAAAATATTCATTAATACAAGACGATATTGGTTATATTAATTTAGAAAACATTAATAAAAAAGATTTACGAAAAGCTTATAAGGATTTTGAGAATACTCAAGGACTCATTTTTGATTTAAGAAATTACCCTAAAAACATTTCTGTTGACGAGGTTACTAAATTTCTTTATCCTACAAGAAGGGCTTTTATTAAAGTGCTTTTTCCGTCAATTAATAAACCATCTTATTCGGAATATAGCTCAAGTAGGCTAAAATTAATAATGGATCCATTTAAGGCAGGTAAGAATAATGATAAATATTATAGAGGTAAGGTTATTTTATTGGTAAATCATTTTACTCAAAGTCAAGCAGAATATCTCGGTGTTTCAATTCAAGCTTCTCCCAATTGTATAACTGTAGGAGAGCAAACTGCTGGATCGCCTATGAATATCGCAAATTTCACGTTTCCCGATGGTACTAAAGTTAGTATAACAAGCTTAGGCTCCTTCTATCCCAATGGAGAATCAATACAACGAAAAGGTTTGAAAATAGATCATTATATTAATGATGATTTATTGGATTTAACTCAAGATCCTTACTTGAAGAAAGCTATTGAAGTAATAAAAGGTAATTAATATTAACAATTTAAAATGTATAAAATATTTGATAAATATTTATTAAGGACACCACTTTTACCTGTCAATTTTTTTTTAGAACTTACCTCACAAAATGTAATTTCAGAATCTAAGTTTATTGAAATTTTTAAAAATGAAATTATCCGGGAGGCTATATACTTAGGGTCGCCAATTTTATTTAATGAATTGGATAAATGGGTCAATGGAGAAAAGAGTGATAAAGATGGCCGTTTGCGAAATTCTTTGTTAAAGTACATTTCTAGAATGTCTTCACGTCCAACTCCTTTTGGACTGTTTTCTGGCTATACTTTGGGTCAATTTGATGCAAATACTGAAATTACGCTTGAAAACAACTCTAATTCTAGAAAGATTACGTTTGACATGTCTCTAATTGGTCTAATACTAAAACGACTTCTTAAAGAGGAAACTGTAAAGACTAAATTATTATTTTTCCCCAATACAAGTTTATACCATATTAGCAACGTATATAGATATGTTGAGGCTGAATTCGACACTGATTCAAGTTTAATTCAGAAGATGATTGAGATTGAATCTACTGATTATATACAAAAAACAATTAAATTTAGTAGAGAAGGGAAAACCTTTTTTGAAATTGCTGAACAACTTGTGTCAGAAGACATAAGTCTTGATGAAGCAAAAGAATACATTAATGAGTTAATTACTAGTCAAATTTTGACAAGCGAAATAGAACTTACAGTTTCAGGAGATGAACCCTTTCAATACATTTTAGATGTATTGGATAAATATAAAATTGATAGCTCTTTTACAAAAACACTTAATTCAATAAAGTTATATCTTGATAAAATAAACGATAGTTTTCCGTGTAGTGTTTTAATTTATAAGAAAATTTTAGAATTACTTGAAGAGTTAGGTATTACTTATAATAGAAAGTATATTTTTCAAGGAGATTTATTAATAGGAACAAAAACTAATAAGTTAGGTCATGATATAGCCAAAGATTTAAAACAGGCTATTACTATAATTAATAAATTATCTAGTCACGTAGGTAATATTTCAAATAATACAATTGAAGATTTTAAAAAGAGTTTTTATGAGAGGTATGAAACTGAAGAAATTTCTTTAGCGGTAGCTTTGGATTCTGAGATGGGTATCGGCTATCCTTCAAATAGCTTATCAGGTGGTGAAAATCCATTACTAAAAAACCTCGACTTTAACAAAGTTTCGAATGAAAACATAGATGTTACTTGGTCAGATTTTGATAGCTTATTGTTAAATAAAATAATTAAGACTCAAGTATCTAAATCTAATATTATCTCAATAAATGAAAATGATGTTCCTAGTGGAGAAATTAACTGGTCAGACTTACCTGCAACATTTTCTTCTATGGCACAAATAGTTAATATTAACAATGAAGATCACATAATTATTGATGGATTTGGTGGAAATAGTGCTGGCAGCTTGCTAGGAAGGTTTTGTCACAGCGATCCAACAATTTTAGATTACGTTAAAGAAATAGTTAAAAAGGAAGACCAGAGCTTTAATAACATTATAAATGCAGAAATTGTGCATCTTCCCGAGGATAGATTAGGTAATATTTTATTGAAACCAGAACTAAGAGAATATGAAATACCTTATTTAGCAAGATCTCAAAAAAGGGCAAATAACAAAATTTTAATAAATGATCTTTATATTTCAATAAGAAATAATCGTATTGTTTTAAGATCAGAAAAATTAAATAGAGAAATTTCACCTAAACTCACAAATGCTCATAACTATACTCAAAGTAGCCTTCCAATTTATAGATTTCTTTGTGACATACAAAACACAGACAAAAGAAAGGTTATCTATTGGGGCTGGAATGACGTTTTCAATAAGTCACTTAGTGTTTTTCCGAGAATTCAATACAAAAACATAATATTATCCACCACTAAATGGAAAATCCAATTTGAAGAGATTAAATATATCATGAATACAACAAATAATGAAGAGATTTTGGAGTCTACTAAAATATTTATTAAAAATAAAAAAATTCCTTCACTTGTTTATTTAGTTGATGGTGATAATAAGTTATTAATAAACTTGAAAAATTTATCAAGCATTTTAAGTCTATTTCAACTAGTTAAAAATAAAAAGTTTTTCATTCTTGAAGAATTTCTATTTGAGAATGCGAAAATTGGTATAAACACCGATGAAGAATCGTTTGTGAACGAATTTATATTCTCATTTTATTCTAACTAACATGAAGAAAGACGTTAAAAGAATTTTTTTTTTAGGAGATAGTTGGTTTTATTTCAAAATTTATACAGGCTATGAGGGGGCTGACAGCCTATTATTGTACAATCTTTTTCCTTTAATTGAGAAATGGAAGGTTGATGGTTATATTGACAAGTGGTTTTTCATAAGATTTATAGATACTAAGTTTCATATTCGTATCCGAATTCATTTAACTAATATCAATCATTATAATCATATTATCAATGATTTAAATACTGTTATTTCTGGATTGTATTCTCAGCATCTTCTATCAAACTTTCAAGTAGATATTTATAAAAGAGAATTAGAAAGATATGGTATTGAAAACATTGAAACCATTGAAAATATATTCAACTGTGATAGTGAAGTGATAATAAAGTTGATTAGAAATATAATATCAAAAGAAACAGAAAATTTAAGGTGGCTAAGTGGAATTTCACTTACGGATGAACTACTAAATTTATTTAATATGTCTGTTAAAGAAAAGTTTAATTTAATGAATCAGTATGTAGAGTTTTTCAAAATGGAAATGAACTATAATTCAAACATGAAAAAGCAGTTAAGTTTAGATTATAGAGCTAATAAAATGAAAATTGAATCCATCTTAGTTAAGAATAATGAATATTCAAAAACCCTTTTTATTATCAAAGAAAGAAATAGAAATATCAACCCTTTAATCTCAAAGTTAATTATTAAAAAAAACTCAACAAGGATGAACGAATTGATTTTTAGTTTATCTCATATGAGTTTAAATCGACTTTTCAAAATAAGAGCTAGAGAAAATGAATTTGTAATATACCACTCATTAAGATATTATTATGAATCTTCAATTGCTAGACAAAGAATTAGAAAAAAAGAATAAATTTAAAGACTACAGATTACATCAAATATTAATTTTCTTTATGGTTTCTAGTTGATAATGCGAATATGGGTGTTTTCACCGATTAAACAGACTTAATTTTAGGGGTGTAATCCTAGAAAATTTATTAAGAAGAATGTACAAATAAAAATCAATAGTCAACCAAATACAACGCAACTTAAATGGGTAACCCTATTTTAGAATATGAATGACACCCAACTCTGAAATGTTAACGCCTGTAAAGTCTGCCAAAGGAATGTCTGATGTTTTAAAGAGGTTTGATAGGGCTACAGGCTTGTATTCAAGAACTGTCTCTAGGATAGGATAACCCGTAGAAGCCCTTGTTTAGTTGGTCTGTTAATAACAAAAATTGAAAAATTGAAAAAATTTATTTATTTCAAACAAATTGATGAGAAAGATTGTGGTCCAACTTGCTTAAAGATTATTGCTAAATATTATAGGAGGCATATATCTATTCAATACATTAGAGACATTTCTGAAACCAATCGTTTAGGCAGCAACCTTTTAAACCTAAGCAACGCCGCAGAAAAAATAGGTTTTAGAAGTTTAGGCGTTAAAGTATCATTAGATAAATTACAAGAAGTACCCTTACCCTGTATTCTCCATTGGAACAAGAATCATTATGTAGTACTTTATAAAATAAAGGCTTCGGCTACGCTCAGCCACCAAGACACATACCATATTAGCGACCCAGCTCACGGATTACTAAAATACAGCCAAGAAGAATTTTTAAAAAACTGGATAGGTAACAATGCTACAGAAAACACAGAAGAAGGCATTGCCTTACTCCTAGAACCAACACCCAAATTTTATGATAATAACTGGGATAATAAAGAAAAAAACCTAGGATTCTCCTTTTTATCAAAATACCTCTTTAAATATAAAAAGTTTCTAGTACAATTAATAATTGGCTTATTGGCAGGAAGTTTATTGCAGTTAATCTTTCCGTTTTTAACCCAAAGCATTGTTGATGTTGGTATTAATAACCAAGACATTAACTTTATTTACCTCATCCTTTTTGCACAATTAGCATTATTTATAGGCAGAACCTCCATTGAGGTAATACGAGGTTGGATATTACTACATTTAAGCACCCGTATAAACATCTCCTTAATTTCAGATTTTTTTATAAAGCTAATGAACCTGCCCATTGCTTTTTTTGATACCCGTATGACAGGCGATATTTTGCAACGTATTAACGACCACAAACGTATTGAACGTATTTTAACTACATCTTCATTAAATGTGCTTTTCTCCCTGTTTAATCTTGTTATTTTTGGAATTGTTCTAGGGTATTATAGCCTTTCTATATTCGCAATATTTATAGTTGGGAGTTTACTATATTTTTTGTGGATTATTATTTTCTTAAAAAAACGTAGAGATTTAGATTACAAACGTTTCTCGCAAGTAAGTCAAGAACAAAGCAAAGTAATTGAGCTTATTAATGGCATGCAAGAAATTAAACTACATAATGCCGAAAAACAAAAACGTTGGGGCTGGGAATTTTTGCAAGCAAGACTGTTTAAAATATCTATTGAAGGTCTAGCACTAGAACAGTATCAAAGTGTAGGCTCTGGTTTTATAAATGAGCTTAAAAACATACTTATTACGGTACTTTCTGCAAAATTGGTTATCGATGGCGAAATTACGCTAGGTATGATGCTTGCTATTACTTATATCGTTGGGCAACTTAACTCGCCCATAAGCCAACTTATTAACTTTATACGTGAGCTGCAAGATGCTAAAATATCTTTAGAACGCTTGTCTGAAATTCATAATAAGGAAGATGAAGAAAAAGCAGATGAAGAAAAAATAACTGAAATCCCTAAGAATTTAGACCTTACACTTTCCAAAGTTTCGTTTCGATATATAGGCTCCGATCAATTGGTTTTAAAAGAGTTAGATTTACATATACCAGCCAATAAAATAACGGCAATTGTCGGAGTAAGCGGAAGCGGAAAAACTACCTTAATGAAACTGCTTTTAAAATTTTATGACCCCAACAATGGACAAATTAAAATTGGTAATTACGATTTAAAAAATGTATCTCAAAAATCGTGGCGTTATGAGTGTGGGGTTGTGATGCAAGAAGGTTATATTTTTAGTGATACTATTGCTAATAATATTGCGGTAGGTGTCGATTATGTAGATAAGAAAAAACTAGCTCACGCAGTTGATGTGGCAAATATTAAGGAGTTTATTGAGAGTCTGCCATTATCCTACAACACCAAAATTGGTATGGAAGGTGTTGGATTAAGTACAGGACAAAAACAACGCTTACTTATTGCAAGAGCCGTTTATAAAAACCCTAATTTTTTGTTTTTCGATGAAGCAACATCGGCTTTAGATGCCAATAATGAAAAAACCATTATGGAAAAGCTAGGTATATTTTTTAAAGATAAAACGGTTGTAGTTATTGCACATCGTTTAAGTACGGTTAAAAATGCCCATCAAATAGTAGTGTTGGATGATGGTAAAATTATAGAAAAAGGAACTCATAAGGAGTTGGTTAAGCAAAAAGGGAGTTATTATCATTTAGTGAAGAACCAACTGGAATTAGGTAATTAAACTAAGACCTACTAGGTTTTCAAAACCTAGTAGGTCTAAAAACGAAATGACAGAGTATTCAGCCTTCAGTAAGCAGTATTCAGTAGACAGAGAAAAAGTAGTAAAAACAAAATTTAGATATTCGACATTTTATTAATGAGCAAAAACAAACATACTGAAATTAATTCAGCACAAGTTATAGAAAAAATAGAATTGCGAAGCGAGGAAGTACAAGAAATACTTACCCAAGTACCCAATTGGATGATTCGTAGAGGTAATGTTTTATTTTTAGCTTTAATCGTAATGGTTTTGGCAATAACTTGGTTTGTAAAATACCCGGATATTATTGTTTCAAACGCAATTATTACTACTCAAATTCCACCTCAAAAAGAGTATGCCAATAGTACAGGAATGTTAGATACTGTTTTAGTAAAAGATAATCAGTTAGTAAAACCATTACAGCCATTAGCAATTATAGAAAATACGTCTAATTATCAAGATGTATTATTATTGAAAGCTGTAATAGACACCATTAAGATAAATAATAAATCCTTTAGTTTTCCAATAGACAGTCTTCCTATTTTATTTCTTGGAGATATAGATACTAATTATGCGCTTTTTGAAAATAGTTATATTCAGTATTTACTCAATAAACAATTAGACCCTTTTTCAAATGATGCCATTGCAAATAAATTTTCTATAGTCGAATTAAACAACCGATTATCAAATTTGAAGGCTCAAAAAAAATTAAACGAATCTGAACTTGAATTTAAAAGAAGAGATTTAGAGCGTAATAAAACTCTTTTTAATAAAGGTGTTATTTCTGCTATGGAATATGAAAACAAGCAATTAGAGTATTTGCAAACAGAGCGAAATTATAAAAATATGAGTGTTTCTGTTTCACAAATACGAGAAGCAATAAGCAATGCTCACAACACATCAAAAGGAACAGAAATAAACAGAACAAAAGAAGAAATGGTATTGCTTAAAAATGTATTACAATCTTTTAATCTGCTTAAAAAAAGCATAAAAGATTGGGAGTTTCGCTATTTGCTAAAATCTAATATTGATGGCAACGTATCTTTTCTAAATTTCTGGACAAAAAACCAACAAGTAAACCAAGGCGATTTGGTTTTTACAATTATTCCTTCAAAAAACTCATCTTTTATAGCAAAACTAAAAACACCAGCACAAAATTCGGGCAAAATAAAAACTGGACAACAAGTAAATATTAGATTAGAAAGTTATCCAGATACAGAATTTGGAACGCTACCAGGAAAGGTAACAAATATCTCCTTAATACCAGACAATGAAGGCTTTTATCTTATAGACGTTTCTCTATCTTTACCTCTTATTACATCTTATAATAAAGAGATTGTTTTTAAACAAGAAATGAGAGGTATTGCCGAAATTATTACCGAAGATCTTAGACTAATCGAACGTTTCTTTTATCAGTTTAAAGAAGTTTTTAGGCGTTAAACCAATAATACTTCATCATTTAAATAATTATTCTTAATAAACTTCCTTACTTTACTATCTTCGCTACTTTATATATTTATAAATTCTTGAAACCGATTAATTACATAACCTTTCTCTTATTCCTTTTCTTAGGAAACCATATTTCTGCACAAGAAAAAGACAGTATTTCATCAAACGAAAAAACGCAAGTTTCTATAAAGTCTGGTTATTGGGAAAAAAAACCTGAATTTCCAGATGCTGTAATCTATACACGTGATAATTCTGGACAAGTTTATATTGTTCACGAAGGCGTTGAAATGTGGTGCGACCAAGCTTATGTTTATACCAAAGATAATTTTGTAAAAGCATACGGCTCCGTTAAAATTGCTCAAGGAGATAGTATTCAAATGCTAAGTAAATATGGAGAATACAACGGAAACACCCAATTTGCATTCGCAAGTGGCGATGTTTTTTTTAATGATACAAAAACAACATTACGCACAGACACCTTATATTTTGACCGAATAAAACAACAAGCTTTTTACCGAAGCGGAGGAACTGTAAAAGACTCTGCAAGCACCTTAACAAGTAGAGTCGGAAGGTATTTCGCAGAATCTAAAAAATATCAATTTCTTTCAAATGTTGTAATCAAAAACCCAAAATATACTATTAACTCAGAACAATTGGATTTCTATTCAGAATCTGGTGTTGCTTACCTTTATGGCAAATCAACGATTGTTAGCGAAACCAGTACTGTTTATTGTGAAAGAGGCTATTATAATACTAGAACAGATATTGGTTATTTTGTAAAAAATTCCCGAGTAGATTACGAAAATCGAACGATGTATGGAGATAGTATTTACTTTGATCGAAACCGTAGTTTTGCTTCTGCAACCAATAATATTAGGATGATAGATACCTTAAACAACAGTTATGTTCGAGGTCATTATGCCGAAGTTTATAGAGAAAAAGATTCTGTTTTTATTACCAAAAGAGCGGTTGCGATTACGGTTAGAGATAACGATTCCATTTATATTCACGCGGACACCTTACGAATTACAGGGAAGCCAGATAACCGAATATTAAGAGGATATTATAAAGCTCGTTTTTTTAAACGAGGATTAGAAGGTGAAGAACCTACAAGTGGAAAATGTGATTCTATTTATGTAAATGAAAATACAGGTATTACAAAATTGATTCGGAATCCTGTTTTATGGAGTGGGGAAAATCAGATTACAGGAGATACCATTCATCTTTTACGAAATATAAAAACCAGTGAATTAGATACTTTAAAAGTTTTTAAAAACGCATTTTTAATTCAGAAAGACAGTGCTGGTTATAATCAAGTAAAGGGAGAACGACTCATTGGTCTTTTTACAAACAATGAATTAGATACTATTAATATTAAAAAAAACGCACAAGTAATTTATTACTCTCGAAACGAAAAAGAAGAATTAGTAGGAATAAATACTACCAAAAGTAGCACCATTCAAATGTATTTAGAAGCACAACAGATTGTTGGTATTCGCTTTAATACAAAAGTAAAAGGTGAATTAACTCCTCCTTCCCAATTTCCTGAAAATGCAAGAATTTTACCTGGCTTTATATGGCGGGGAGAAGAACGGCTGCTAAAAGTATCCGATTTATTTAACGGAAAGCCACCTCCCATACTACCCAAAATTAAAGGCATACCTTTACCAAAAGATGAAGGTGATTTTTTTAATGAAGATATTGATTATGAACTTATTATTCCAGAAAAATCAAAGCTTACTCCAGAACATTTTAAAAATAAAGAGGGTGATGCTCCTTTGATAAAAGAAGAAACTGAAAACAAAGAGAATAACAACTAGATGTTTACTCACTTTAAAAAATACCAAGCACAAACCACTCCTCACCCACTGGCATTAGAAGTTTCACATGCTAAAGGGAGTTATATTTACGACACAAAAGGCAAAAAATACTTAGATTTTATTGCTGGAGTTTCTGCTTGTAGTTTGGGACATTGCCATCCTAAAGTGGTTTCAGCCATAAAAAATCAGGCAGAAAAATACTTACACGTAATGGTTTATGGAGAATTTATTCTAGAACCTGCCGTGGAGTTTTGTAAATTACTATCCGACAACTTACCAGAAAATCTTACGACCACATATCTTACCAATAGTGGTACCGAAGCCATTGAAGGCTCCATAAAATTAGCAAGAAGAGCCACAAGAAGGCAAGAAATTATCTATGCAAACAAAGCCTACCACGGCAATACGATGGGCGCTTTAAGTATTATGGGCTCGGAAGAACGCAAAGAAGCTTTTCAGCCTTTGATACCTGATTGTAAGCCTATTGAATTCAATAGTGAAAAAGATTTAGAAAAAATCACTAGCAAAACGGCAGCAGTAGTTTTAGAAACCATTCAAGGTGGTGCAGGATTTATACTTCCTAAAAATGATTATTTACAAAAGGTGAGAAACCGTTGTAATAAAGTGGGTGCTTTACTAATACTAGATGAAATTCAACCAGGATTTGGGCGAACAGGAAAGCTTTTTGGTTTTGAACACTTCGGAATTGTTCCCGATATATTAACCATTGGAAAAGGTATGGGAGGCGGAATGCCAATTGGGGCTTTTGTTGCTTCAGAAGAATTAATGAAGCTATTATCACACAACCCCAAACTTGGTCATATTACTACTTTTGGTGGAAACCCTGTAATAGCTGCTGCTGCTTTGGCAACTTTAAAGGAAATTACTGAAACTGATTTAATAGCACAAACCCTTCAGAAAGAACAACTTTTCAGAAAATTATTGGTACATTCTTTAATTAAAGAAGTCCGAGGAAAAGGATTAATGCTAGCAATACTAATGGATTCTCCAGAAATTGCTTCCGAAGTAATTTTAACTTGTAAAAAAGAGGGATTGCTATTATTTTGGCTTCTTTTTGAAACAAAAGCAATTCGGATTACACCACCTTTAACCATTTCAGAAACAGAAATTGAAGAAGGTTGTCAACAATTACTAAAAGTAATGGACATTATTTATTCTGAAATGTAGTTGCTTAAATTCTATTTTTCAGCATTTTAAATTAAATAAAATGGTGTTAATAAGTCCGTTAACAACAAAAGCAGCATAACTATTGAAATTTCATCTACATTAGTATCTTTAAAATAATAGAAACAGCAAAATAAATCTATGCAATTAAGCCCTAACGAGCATAACAATCTATCACTTTCCCGTTTCGAATCCATGCTAAAAACAAACAGTGTGCTTTTCTTCGACTCCGATGAGTTTGAAGAAATTATACATTATTATTTGGAAAACGGAAAAATGGCACTTGCAAAAAAGGCAACAAAATTAGGGCTTGAGCAACATCCTTCTTCTACTTCGTTAAAATTATATCAAGTTGAAATGTTCATTTTCGAAAATGAATTAGACACGGCCGAAGCACTTTTGGAAGACCTTTTCTTAATTGAAAAATCCAATGAAGAGGTTTATATTCAAAAAGCAAATATACTTTCAAGAAGAGATCTACATTTGGAAGCTATAAAAATGCTCGAAACAGCCTTTAAACTCACTACCGATGAGCCGGACGTTTTGTCGTTAATAGGTATGGAATATTTGTTTTTAGAAGACTTTGAAAATGCTAAGTATTATTTTATTCAATGTTTAGAGCAAGATCAGGAGGATTTTTCGGCATTATATAATATTATTTATTGTTTTGAGTATTTAGAACAAACAGAAGGGGCAATTGAGTATTTAAATAGTTTTTTAAATAAAAATCCTTATTGTGAAGTAGCTTGGCATCAAGTTGGAAAGCAATATTATAGCTTAAACGAATATACAAAAGCTCTGGCAGCTTTTGATTTTGCTATTATTAGCGATGACACTTTTATTGGTGCTTATCTAGAAAAAGGAAAGGTTCAAGAAAAACTAAAAAGATATAATGAAGCCATTGAAAGTTATACGGTAACTTTAGGTTTGGACGATCCCACATCATTTGCCTTATTAAGAATTGGAAGGTGTTACGAAAAACTTGGGAACCCAGAGTTAGCTATTCAGTTTTATAATAAATGTGTTGAAGAAGACGCTTTATTAGACAAGGGTTGGATAGCAATTACCGATTATTATTTAAAAAATAAAAACTACCAAAAAGCACTTTATTATATTGATAAAGCTATTAATATTGACAGTGAAAATGTACTTTATTGGAAACGATATGCTAAAATTAATTTTAGACTCAACTTTTTTGAAGAAGCAGAAGTTGGCTATCGTAAAATTATAGAGTTAGGCAATTACGAATTAAATACTTGGCTTACTCGAAACGATATTTTACTACATTTAGGTGAATATGAAGCTGCTATCAATAATCTTTTTCAAGCAACAGAATTTTATCCAGATTGTGCTGAAATAGAATTTAGACTGGCTGGTGTTTTTTATTATATTCAAGATAAACGTAAAGGAGAATTTCATTTAAAAAATGCGCTAAAGTTAGATGCTGAATATCTTATTATTATTGAAGAATTATACCCAACAGTTTACGAGCAAAAAAAGGTGCAAGAAATAATTAAATTACACAAAAACCCTTCTCTTTAATTTGTGTATTTTTGAATTGCTTTATTGATTGTTTTATCTATAATTAAAAAGTCAAAAACTAAATATATAAGATTGCTTCGCCCCAAAAAGGCTCGCAATGACATGTTTTAATAATACAACCAGAAACCAAGAATTTTCATGCCAAAAAGAAATTTAAAACAATATTTATCTATTACTGCAAAAGGTTTAGCAATGGGAGCAGCCGATGCTGTTCCAGGAGTTTCTGGCGGAACAATTGCTTTTATTTCTGGTATATATGAAGAGTTAGTTACTACGATAAGTAATGTAAATTTATCGCTTTTTAAAACCTTAAAATCGGATGGTTTTTCAGCTTTTTGGAAACAATTAAATGGAAATTTTATAATCGCTTTACTAACGGGGATTTCAATTAGTTTTGTGAGCTTTATGCGTTTGGCAAAATACTTAATTGAAAATCACCCAATTTTTATTTGGTCTTTCTTTTTTGGGCTAATTATCGCAAGTATTTTATACATAGGAAAACAAATTAATACTTGGAATATCAAAGTTGTAATTTCAATAATTATTGGTGCCGTAGTTGCTTACTATATTACGACTATTCCTGCTTTAGGAACGAACGAAAACCCCTACTTCCTTTTTATAGCTGGAGCCATCGCAATTTGCGCAATGATATTACCTGGAATTTCAGGTTCATTTATTTTAGTAATACTTGGAGCCTATAAAACTTTAAGTGATGCAATGCATGATTTTGAATTTCAAAAATTAGCAATATTTTTTAGTGGAGCAATTGTAGGTTTATTAAGTTTTAGCCGACTCTTAAAATGGTTATTCAAAAACTATGAGAATACAACATTAGCTGTTTTAACAGGTTTTATTGTGGGATCATTAAATAAAATATGGCCTTGGAAAGAAACCTTATCTGTTTTTTCAAAAAAAACAGGAAAAGAATTGGCATTTCAAGAAGTCTCCGATTTTGGAACATTATCTGTTATGAGTGAAAGTGTTAACGATTTTGAAAGTTACAAAACGGTACTCGAAAAAAGTGTGAGTCCGTTTCGGTTTTCTGAAATAAACAACAATATTGATTCTCAACTTTTGTTTGCTTTAATTTTTATGATTCTTGGTTTTTTAACTATTTTTATATTGGAAAAAACAGCTTCAACAATAAGTGACTAATGGCAAACGAGCGATCATTATCAGATAAAATATGGCTGGTCTTAAAAGGACTTGCGATGGGAACTGCCAACAAAGTCCCTGGTGTTTCTGGTGGTGTTGTTGCCTTTGTTGCTGGGTTTTATGAAGAGTTTATCTATTCACTTCAAAAAATTAATAGAAAAGCATTTTTACTATTATCCAAAAGAGGCTTCAAATCATTTTTTGAATACACCAATGCACGATTCCTAGGGCTTCTTTTTCTAGGAATGATTATTAGTTATTTTAGTATTTCAAAATTACTAGATTACTTTTTATTCCATTACGAATTGTATGTTTGGAGCACTTTCTTCGGGATGATTATTAGTTCTGTATATTATATTGCAAAAGATTTTGGAAAGTGGAATCGTAAATTTTTTGCCTACCTCCTACTTGGAATTATCATCGGAATCAGTATTAGTTTTTTGGAACCTGCAAAAGAAAACGACAATTTACTTTTTGTGTTTTTATGCGGAATCATTGGTGTTTCAGGAATGACACTTCCCGGACTTTCAGGCTCCTTTATATTAATATTATTAGGCAATTATGTGCTGCTTTTAGTCGATTCGGTAAATGCTCTTTTCGATACTTTTTCCGAAGTGTTTGTAGGTGACTTTAGCTTTTATGAAAATGAAACTCGCATACATTTATTAAAAGTCTTAGTTGTTTTTTCAGCAGGTTCTATTGTCGGTTTGGTGACTTTATCTAATGTTTTAGCATACCTATTAAAAAATTTCCGAAAGATTACAAATGCTGTAATTATAGGTTTTATTGTTGGCTCTCTGGGAGTTGTATGGCCATGGAAAACTAAAATATTCGAAAAAGATAATTTTGGAAACTTAGTGTTTGATTCTAATGGAAGAGGAATAATTAAAAGCTACGAACGCTATTTTCCATCAGAATTTTCTTACGAAATAATTTATGCAATTTTGTTTATTATTGCAGGTATATTAATTTTACTAGTTTTAGACTGGTATCATAAAATTAAAATGTCTCAAAATGGCTAAATATGGTTTGATAGGAAATAAAATTGGGTATTCTTTTTCCAAAACATTTTTCACTGTAAAATTTGAACAAGAAAACAGAAAAGACACCTACCATAATTTTGATATTCCAGACATTAATGAGCTTCCAAAAATAATAAAAAACAATGATACTTTAAAAGGGCTGAATGTTACCATACCTTTTAAAGAATCTGTAATTCCTTTGTTAGATAGAGTAGATAAAGAAGCAAGTAAAATTGGAGCTGTAAATACTATTAAAATTAATAAAGAAGGAAAACTAATTGGATATAACACCGACCATTATGGTTTTGCAAATGCTTTGATGGACTTTCTACCTTTAAAAGAAAAAAAAGCGCTATTACTAGGAACAGGAGGAGCATGTAAAGCAATTTGTTATGTTTTGAAAACTATGGATTTTGAAATAATCCAAGTATCTAGAACTAAAAAAGAGAATGTAATAACTTACGAAGATTTAGATAGAGAAATTATTTCTAAAAATTACTTAATCATAAACTGCACACCTTTAGGCACTTTTCCAGATATTCATGAATATCCAAATATTCCTTATGAGTATTTAACCAAAGATCACGTTGCATTTGACCTTACCTATAATCCTCGTGAAACAGAATTTATGAAACATAGTAAAGCAAAAGGAGCCAAAGTAAGTAACGGTTTAAAAATGTTAGAATACCAAGCAAAAAAAGCTTGGGCAATCTGGAAATCATAAAATATTCTCAAAATTATTTAATAACTTAAAACTGTCTTTGGTAATAACACAGGAGTTAGTATCTTGACACTTTATTATTTTAAATTCCGAATAATTCGGAAAAACCGAACCTTAACATTGAAAAAAATGTCAGAAAAAGAAATGAAAAAAGAAAATGAAATCACTGATGCTTCAACTACTGAAAACCAAACAGAAAACGTTGAAATTAAAACATCAGAAACTACTGTAAAAACTACCGAAAATAAAGAAGAAACAGTGATTGAAAACACTGAAACTACAGAACTTTCTGTAGATGCTTCTGAGGCTAAAGAAGAGAAAGTAGAAGGAAATACTGAAACGACAGAAAACACATCAGAAATTGAACAAAAGGAAGATGAAGAAGAAATTCCTGCTGATGAAGAAAAAGCTACAGAAGAAGTTATTGAAACCCCTAAAAAAGATTATACCACTTTATCTGAATCAGAATTAATTGCTGAAATTAAATCTGCAATTGATAACAATCCTGTTCAAAACATAAAAGATATTGTTGAAGAAATTAAAAATGAATTCAATTCAAAATTTAATCAAGAATTAGAAAAGAATAAAGAAGCATTTATAGCAGAAGGTGGAAATATAATTGACTTTTATTATTCAACTCCTATCAAAAAAGAATTTGATACTGCCTATTACGATTACAAACACAAACGCAGTAATTATTACAAAAATCTTTTAAACGACCAAAAAGTAAACCTTGTAAAAAGAGAAGGTTTAATTAAAGAGTTAAAAGATCTTTTTAATGTAAAAGAAAACACCAGTACCATCTATAAAATGTTCCGAGATATTCAAGAACGTTGGTTTGATGCAGGTCCAATTCCTAGAGACAAATACAATACTGTTTGGGAAAACTACCATCATCATGTTGAGAATTTTTACGATATTTTGCATTTAGATCGTGAGTTTAGAGATCGTAATTTCAAGCAAAATTTAGAACAAAAACTTAGGCTAATTGGTCGTGCTGAGGAATTAACTAAAGAAGAAAACAATAATAAAGCATTTCGTGAATTGCAAATGCTACATAAAATGTGGAAGGAAGAAATTGGCCCCGTTGCAAAAGAATTTAGCGATGAAATCTGGGATAAATTTAGTGCAGCCACCAAAATTATTCATGATAAAAGACATGAATATTTAAAAGAATTAGACAAGCTTGCCGAAGAAAACGTTACCATTAAAAAAGATCTTATTATTAAAATAAATTCTTTAACCGAAAACGCTAAAAACAAAGGACATCAAGTTTGGCAGAGCACAATTAAAAATATCCAGGAATTAAGAGACCAGTTTTTTGAATCAGGAAAGGTGCCAAAATCCAAGAACAAGGAAGTTTGGAATTTATTTAAGGAAGCAACTAGAAACTTTAATAAAGAAAAAAATACCTATTATAAAAATCAGAAAAAAGAGCAATTTGATAACCTTGCAAAAAAACGTGAATTAATTAAAATTGCTGAGGATAATAAGGATGGTGATGAATTTGAAACATTAACACCATTAATGAAAAAAATCCAAAATGATTGGAAAAAAATAGGTCATGTTCCTAGAAAGGACAGTGATAAAATCTGGAAAGAATTTAAAGCTGTTTGTAACCATTATTTTGACAGATTACACGCTCAAAAAGACGAAGCAAATAAAGAGGAATACGCTCATTACGATGCCAAAAAAGCATTTTTGGAGTCACTTGAATCTTTAAAATTAGAAGGCGATCATAAAAAAGACATCGCAACCATTACTGGAAAAATAGCTGAGTGGAAAGAATTAGGTCGTGTTCCGTATAACAAAAGAGAGATTGAGCAAAAATTTAATAAAAAATTGGATGTCTTTTTTGGTCAGTTGGATTTAGATAAAAAGCAGACAGAACTTATTAAATTTGAAAATAAGTTGAATGCAATGACTTCGCAAGAAGATGAACGTAAACTTAAAAATGAAGAATTCTTTATTTCTAAAAAAGTAGGCGAAGTTAGAGATCAAATACGTCAATTAGAAAATAACTTATTGTTCTTTAAACATGTAAAAGACGATAATCCATTAGTAAAAGAGGTTCTTAATAACATTGCTAAACACAAAGAACAATTAGAGACTTGGATTGAAAAGCTTAAAAAAATTAGAGCTTTACGAAACTAATTATTAACAGATATAACGTTTTTTAAGCAACGATTTTATTGAATAATTTTTACAATTCTATTTTATATAGTTCACCTGTATTGGCAGTTGCTTTTTAACGGTTTGTGTATTAATCCTTTACCTTCAGTTTACCGTAATGTTTATTTATATCTAAAATTTTCATTTAACTACTTACTACCCAATAATTTATACACTTTGTTGTGTTTTCGCACTTTATTTTCCGTTCTGCTGATAGCGTTGGCAAAGACATACTCTTTTGCAATTTTGGATTGAGCGCTGGCTGTAGCGATTGCAAATGTGTATGGCTTTAGCGTTGGTTTTCTTTTTCTTCAATTAGTAATTTCAATTCCTTTTTACTTGGCAACACTGTTTTGTATCTACTTGCAAATATTTGTTCATTATCTTCAGGCAATGTATATTCTACGACAGATTCACTTTTGTTTTGGCAAAGTACTATTCCAATAGTTTTATTCTCATCTTTTAATCGAATTTTCCTGTCATAATAATTCACGTACATTTGCATTTGCCCTATGTCTTGGTGCTTTAACTCTCCTATTTTTAAGTCAATTAGCACGAAACTTTTTAGTATTCGGTTGTAAAAAACTAAATCTATTCTAAAATGTTTGTCATCAAAAGATATTCTTTTTTGTCTTGCTACAAAAGTAAAACCTGTTCCTAATTCAAGTAAGAAATGTTCTAATTTGTCAATGATTTTTTGTTCCAAATCACTTTCAGAGTATTCTGTATTTTCAGGTAAACCTATAAACTCTAAAATATAAGGGTCTTTTATTGCATCTTTTGGTTTTTCGAGTACTTGACCTTTTGTAGATAATTCTTTTATTTTTTCCTTGTTTCTACTCAATGCAAGTCTTGTAAATAATGCAGTGTCATATTGTCTTTTTAATTCTCTTACACTCCAATTATTTTTTACAGATTCAATTTCATAAAATTTCCGTTCGTTTTCATTATCCATTCTCATCAAAGTTAGATAATGTGACCAACTCAATTCAAATTCAGCAGTCAGTGTCTGCTGTTTTCCAATGGGTAAATTAGATTTAGCAGACAGCGTCTGTTGTTTCTGATAAATTGAATAAAATTTCTTTCTCTGCTGAAGATTAGTTACTGAAAAGCCCTTGCCAAATTCTAAAGTTAAAATCTTTGAAAGTTCCTTTAAAAGAGACTTACCATAATCTGCTCTTTCTTTTCCATTTTGTTCTTCCTCAACAATCATTCTACCTATTTCAAAGTAGGTGATAACCATTGTTTTGTTCACAACAACCAAAACCTGTTGTCTTGCTGATTGTAATAAATCTACAATTTGAGTATGAAAATTATGGTTTTGCAGGTTGTACATTTTATTTAAATATATTTATTCTGTGCCATTTAAAATTATCTAAATTAGGATAATACTGTTTATTATTTGGAAGTAAAATTTCTTTTCCTTCAAACTGATTAATTGAATATTTACTTTCAATATTGCTTTCATTAAATTTATCAGAAACAATAACGTAATAATTATCATCAATTGATATTAAACCCCTATCAAATGCTCTATGTAATGTTGGTGTTAATGAAATACCATTTGTTATAGTATCATCATAAGAATTGCTAAAAGGAACGATATGACAAGCGTCAATTAATGAAACATTGAAAGTTGCATTAATTTATAGCCCTGATATTGCACAAGTACTTTGATAAATTATAGGAACTTGTCTTTTGAAAATGTTTCCTCTCAAAAACTTTTCCTCTTCAAACCCTTCATTTTTTAGTTCATTTTCAAGTTTTATTGGTTTCGCTTTATAAATTCCAGATAGTTCATTTAATATTTCATTTTCAAGATTGTTTAAATATTCAGTTCCATTATCTACTGGAAAATTGTTTTTTGAATTTGAAAAATATTTGTCCAACACAGCATACTTAATTATTTCACGAAGAGCATTGAGTTATCTTAAAGAAGAAAAAAATATTTTTAGAGCGATGTTAAAATCATTCGATGATACCATTTCTCAGCACTACTTTATTAATTCCAAAAACTCATCCTCTGACATTATCTCCACTGTCCCCAGTGCCGTCGCCTTTTTCAATTTCGACCCTGCCTTCTCCCCAGCAACCAAAATATCAAGGTTGCTACTCACAGCAGAAATATTCTTTGCTCCATTTTTCACAGCCAACTCTTGCGCTTCTTTTCGTCCCATCTTCTGTAAGCTCCCAGTGAATAAAATAGTCTTGCCCGCCAATGGAGCATCATCTGCTACTTCTATAGGTCTATCGGTCTCGGTTTGATTTAGATTGACTCCATGTCCTTCCATCTTTTCCAACATTTTAATATTGGTGGGAATCCCAAAATAGTCAATTACATTTTTGGCAACAACAGGTCCTATATCCTTAATATTCGTAAAATCTTCTTCATTCCAAGATTTCAAATCTAATACATGATTGATTTCTTGAGCAATCAGCTTGGAAGCTTTTTTACCTAAGTGGTGAATGCTCAAAGAATGTAGCAACTTATGAATAGGGTTTTTCTTAGTTTTTTCGATTGAAGCCTCAAGCTTTGTAGCACTCCTTTCTCCAAAGCCTTCCAATTGTGCGATTTTCTCATATTCTAGATTGTAGACATCGGAGATATCTTTCAACCATCCTTCTT
>JAKITD010000044.1 GCA_021648265.1 Flavobacteriaceae bacterium
AGATGAGACAACTTAAAATTACCAAGCAGGTTACCAATCGTGAAACTGCATCCCTAGATAAATATCTACAAGAAATTGGAAAAGTTGACTTAATTACTGCAGACGAAGAAGTAGAATTAGCACAACGTATCAAAGCTGGTGACCAACTCGCACTTGAAAAATTGACAAAAGCTAATTTACGTTTTGTTGTTTCGGTAGCTAAGCAATACCAAAATCAAGGATTAACACTTCCAGATTTAATAAATGAAGGAAACCTAGGTCTAATAAAAGCAGCACAACGTTTTGATGAAACGCGTGGATTTAAATTTATATCCTACGCTGTTTGGTGGATTCGTCAGTCAATTTTACAAGCATTAGCAGAGCAATCTCGTATTGTACGTTTACCGCTTAACAAAATTGGAAGCATCAATAAGATAAATAAAATGTTTGCTTATTTAGAACAAGCACATGAACGTCCACCTTCTGCTGAAGAAATTGCAAAAGAATTGGATATGACGATCAATGACGTAAAAGAATCTATGAAGAATTCTGGACGTCACGTATCAATGGATGCTCCTTTAGTTGAAGGAGAAGATTCTAACCTTTACGATGTATTGCGAAGTGGAGAATCCCCTAATCCTGACCGTAATTTATTACACGAATCTTTACGTACCGAAATTGAAAGAGCTTTAGAAACATTAACTCCTCGTGAGGCAGATGTGGTGCGTTTGTATTTTGGTTTAGGCGACCAACATCCTATGACCTTGGAAGAAATTGGTGAAACTTTCGACTTAACACGTGAGCGTGTACGTCAAATTAAAGAAAAAGCAATTAGAAGATTAAAGCATACAACAAGATCTAAGATTTTGAAAACATATTTGGGCTAGTTTAATACTACGTCCTAACGGCAACTTACAGTATTAGATACCCACTTTCGTGAGTATTAAAAACTGTTCGTTTTTTGATTGATGAATGACCTCCGGCTGATTACTGGAGGTTTTTTCTTTATACTCCATAGCTTTAGCGAAGGAGTGTCTTTATACTCCAAAGTTTTAACTCAAAAGCTTTTCTCCCAACTTTCACAAAGTTTAGAGCTTTGTCAAAGATTAATAGTATTTTTGTAAAATATAATATCTGTCTTTGCAGGTATTTGTAAAAGATACCCGCTGAAGTTTATATTGAGCGTCCCGATTATTCGGGAGAAATACAGTCAATACTATGAGCAAAACAATAATAGCCCCTTCTATCCTAGCAGCCGATTTCGGAAATTTACAACGTGATATTGAAATGGTTAACAACAGTGAAGCCGATTGGTTTCATCTTGACATTATGGACGGTGTTTTTGTACCAAATATTTCTTACGGAATGCCGATTATTAGCACTATTAATAAACATGCTACTAAAATCTTAGATGCTCATTTAATGATAGTTGATCCCGATCGTTATATTAAAACTTTTGCAAAATTAGGAGTTGATTATCTAACGGTACATTATGAAGCTTGTACCCATTTACACCGCACACTTCAAGCGATAAAAGCAGAAGGGATGAAAGCAGGAGTTGCCCTAAATCCACATACCAATATTTCAGTTTTAGAAGATACTATTCAAGACATCGATTTAGTTTTAATTATGAGTGTGAATCCTGGTTTTGGAGGTCAAAGTTTTATTAAAAATACGTATGCTAAAGTTAAAAAATTAAAAAATCTTATTATACAAAAAAATGCGTCAACACTTATTGAAGTAGATGGTGGAGTAACTAATAAAAATGCTAAAAAACTAAAAGAAGCTGGAGCCGATGCTTTGGTTGCTGGAAGTTATATTTTCCGTTCTGAAAACCCTACCGAAACTATAAAAGATATGTGTGAGCTTTTGAAATAATTTTTTTTTATTTATAAAAGAAGAAATTCTATGCTAGAATTGATTTTGTTGCTTTTTCGTAAGCATTCCCTAAAAGGCAAAATCTTCTTTTAAAACCTTTAATTGAGAACTGGAAAGTTTTTTATATAAATATTTGGTTCAATATTTCTGCCAATCTAATCCCTCCTTTTTGTAATTGAAACCGAACTGTATCCATATAAATATATGAATAACGGTACATTAATTTATCACCTATTTTTGTGTTGCTATAAATATCATTACAAAGCGCTCTGCTTTCATACATCCAATCGATAATTGTCCCTTCTTGGATTTCTTTAAGTTGGTTTTTTGATAAAGGTTTCGAATTTTCGGCAAGTTCAGAATATGACATACCGTAATCTTCAATCATTTTAGTATCCCAAACAGAATGTAAGTTTGTACCCTTATTGAACCAACGCACTTGAAAATCGTTCCCGCCTTTATCATCTGCAACACCAACATGCAAAGGTTGATGTAAGTCACCAATAAAATGCATCAACATTTTTAAATGAAATATTTTATCTTCTTTTGTCGAATTTATATTTTTTAAAACATCAATACAGGTCTGGATTCCAATAATTAAATTTCCTTTCTCGCTTTTTGGGTGCTCTTCATAAGTACCATCAAAAGGAAAATTTACATAATGCCATGGGCTATACTTTTTAAACTTATTATCGCTTTTTATTTCATCTCCATAAGTTGAAATAAAAGCTAAAGAATAGCCATTTAAAAGTTTATTTATTTCTTTTTTTGCTTTTTTAGATAAATACTTCTCAGCAATTTCACCAGTTACTCTGTGACCTTTTTTCCCCCAATCATTAGAAGAAAAACTAGTGGTAAGATTTATAACAACAAATAACAAAAGGATTTGGAATATTCTCATAACATATAGATTATTTAAGGCAAATATACAAACAATAAAATGTTATATCTTAGTGTCCTTGTTCAACTAAATTATTTAATTATGATAAAAAAATGGTCTTTTTTAGTATTCCTAATTCTTAGTACTTCTCATATAAAATCGCAATCATTTATTACAGATAGCATTCGTATTAATTCTGTAATTAATGGCATTTTACTTATTCCAACAAATACAAATAAAATACCTTTAGCAATAATAATACAAGGCTCTGGACCAACAGATAGAGACGGAAATCAACCCAATTTAAAGAATAATTCTTTAAAGTTTTTAGCAGAAGGGATTTACAAAAATAACATCGCGACTTTTAGGTATGACAAACGACTTGTAAAACTTATTCTTGAAGGAAATTTTAACGAAAGCGACATCGATTTTAATGACTTTATCAATGACTCAAAAGTTGTTTCAAATTACTTTAAAAATGACAATCGGTTTTCCGAAATTATTATCATTGGTCATAGCCAAGGTTCTTTAGTGGGAATGATTACCGCGCAAGAAAATCATATAACCAAATTTATTTCAATTGCTGGAGCTGGACAAGAAATAGATGATGTAATTGTTAATCAATTAGAAAAACAATCACCAGCTCTTAAAGATAATGCCAGACAGTCTTTTGACGACTTACGTGTAAATGGTGTCTCACAAAATTACAGTGCCCAACTTGCAACTATTTTTAGACCTTCTCTTCAAAATTTTATGTTTTCTTGGATGCAATATAATCCCCAAATTGAAATTGCAAAACTTTCTATTCCTGTTTTAATAATTAATGGTGATAAAGATATTCAAGTACAAGTCTCTGAAGCTGAATTATTAAAAAATGCCGCTCCTACTTCTCAGTTAGAAATAATTCCTTTAATGAACCATATTTTCAAGGAAATAAAAGGTGAATATTTAGAAAATATTCAATCTTACAACAAAGAAGATTTACCAGTAATGCCTGTATTAATAGAAACTGTTAGTGATTTTATTTTAAATAATTAATTCTTATTTAAAAAAGCCTCCCAGGTAATAGCCATTCCAGCTTTTACAGAAAATAATGGATCGTAACCTAATAACTCTTTTGCTTTACTAATATCCGCTAAGGAATCTCGAACATCACCTCTTCTAGTTGGCCCATAGTTTGCCGATAGCTTTGAATTTGAAATTTCTTGTAAATCACTCCAAAGCACATTTAAACTTATTCGGTCGCCATAAGCAATATTAAACACTTGATTTATTGCTTTTTCTTCAGCAAAAAATGCTCTTATATTTGCTTGTACTGCATTCTCAACATAAGTAAAATCCCTTGTTTGTCCTCCATCACCGTGAATAGTTGGCGAATCATTATCCTTCAAAGATTGCATAAATAATGGTATTACAGCTGCATAGGCACCATTTGGACTTTGTTTTGGCCCGAAAATATTAAAATACCTAAGACCAATTATTTCAGAATTATAGGTTTTATAAAAAACATCTGCATACAACTCATTTACCAATTTAGTTACTGCGTAAGGAGATAAAGGTTTCCCTATATTATCTTCCATTTTTGGTAATGCTTTGCTATCTCCATAGGTTGAACTTGAAGCTGCATACACCAAACGCTTTACTGTTGGACTGTCTTTTTGAGCTACCAACATATTTAAATATCCCGAAACATTAACATCGTTGGTGGTAATTGGATTATCTATAGAACGTGGAACAGACCCTAATGCCGCTTGATGCGAAACATAATCAATCCCTTCCATTGCTTTTTTACAAGTTTCTAAATCACGAATATCACCTTCTAAGAACTCAAATGCTGGGTTCTCCATAAATTCTTGAATATTTTCTAAATATCCATTGGAAAGATCATCTAAAACCCTAACTTTTTTAGCATTGTATTTTAATAAATATGCAACTATATTAGAACCAATAAACCCTGCTCCACCAGAAATTAAAAAACTTAGTTTTGAAAGGTCTTGAGTATGATAAGGTGTTTTATACATTATAATCTTCCGTCTATTTTATCTTTTGGTAAGAAAGATTTAACATCAAAAACAACTGAGGTTTCTGAAGTATAATTAGTAATATTAAAATTTAAATATTCTTTATGCGAAACTGTTAATACAATTGCATCGTAAGTGTCTTTTAGTAAATTTATTTCAGAAATAAGATCAATTCCAAATTCTTTCTTTACTTCTTCAGCATTTGCCCAAGGATCATAAACATCTACATTTAGGTTGTAATTTTTTAATTCTGAAATTACATCGATGGCTTTACTATTCCGAATATCCGGACAATTTTCTTTAAAAGTAATTCCTAAAACTAATGCGTTTCCGTTTTTAACTTTTCCGTCTTTTTTAATCATTAGCTTTATTACTTCGTGAGCAACATAACTTCCCATCCCATCATTCATACGTCTTCCTGCTAAAATAATTTCAGGATTATAACCTTGTTCAATTGCTTTTTGTGCTAAATAATAAGGATCTACACCAATGCAATGACCTCCTACTAAACCTGGACTAAATTTTAAGAAATTCCATTTGGTTGCTGCTGCTTCAAGTACATCTTGCGTATCAATATCTAATAATCTAAATATTTTTGAGAGTTCATTTACAAATGCGATATTAATATCTCTTTGTGAATTTTCTATCACCTTGGCAGCTTCAGCTACTTTAATTGAAGGAGCTAAATGTGTTCCTGCTGTAATAATTGAAGCATATAAATCATCAATATATTTAGCAGCCTCTGGAGTTGACCCAGAAGTTACTTTTAAAATTTTAGTAACCGTATGTTTTTTGTCGCCTGGATTAATACGTTCTGGCGAATATCCAGCGTAAAAATCTTTATTGAATTCCATTCCTGATACTTCCTCTAAAATTGGGACACACACATCTTCAGTAACTCCTGGATAAACGGTAGATTCTATAATTACTATATTGTCTTTTGACAATACTTTTCCAACAGTTTCACTTGCTTTTTGTAACGGAATTAAAACGGGTTGATTGTATTTATTAGTAGGTGTTGGCACAGTGATAATATAAATATCCGCGTTTTCAATATCTGAAGTATTTTCAGAAATCACCAATTTATTATTCGTATCTGATTTTAATACTTTTACCAATTCATCTTTGGAAATTTCTAAGGTAAAATCATCTCCATTATTTAATTCTGCAACTCTTTTTGAGTTAATATCAAATCCAACAACTTGAAACTTTTTAGCAAATGCAACTGCCAAAGGCAAACCTACATATCCTAATCCTATAATTGCAATAATCGGGTCTTTTTTCAATTTATTTTATGTATTAAATGAAAAGTATTATGTAAAAAATCAGCGCAAAGATACCAACAAATAGCCTATATCTTTTAAAAAACTCCAACTAATAACATACGCTTTATTGATTTCTATTTTATCTGGCCAAATTACAGTATCGTTGTAGTTATTTGGGTTTTCTTGTTTTGCTAATATTCGATCTTCGTTTTTATATTTTATGGTTGCAGGACCAGTAATTCCAGGCCTTATACTTAAAATAATACGATCCGCATTTTTTAACAAATCTGCATATCCTGGAACATCTGGACGTGGACCAACTAGACTCATAGTTCCGTTAATAACATTAAATAACTGAGGTAATTCGTCTAATTTAGACTTCCGAAGCCAGCTACCAAATTTGGTTTCATCTCTATAGATTTCAAAAATATCTTTATGCTCTTTTCCTTTTAAAGTTTTGATTTTATATAACGGAAAAATAATTCCGTTTAACCCAATTCTTTGTTGAACAAATACACCTGAACTTCTTGTTGAAAAAGCTGCAATAATAATTAATAATATTAATGGAGTAATTAGAATAAGCAATATAACCACAGAAGCAACTAAATCGAATAATCTCTTTATAGATTTCTGCTTTTTACTTAGCATTTTTTATTTCTAGAAAACAATGAAATTCAATAATTTATTTTTTTCGTTTCAACCACTTTTTAATTCTACCAATTAAGGAAGGTTTTTTATCATCATCGTGATATCCTTGACCATAGCCGTAGCCGTAACCGTAGCCATAGCCGTATTTTGCTTTCTCTTCAAAGAAATTTAACACAAAACTTATATTGGTAACTTCGCCCGTTTTATACTTATCGTTTATAAAATTAAACATACCGCGTTTGGTATAGTTCTGACGAATTAAATATAAAGTTGCATCTGCATACTTGGTAAGCTCTAAAGCGTCTGCTACTAAACCAATAGGTGGAGAATCTAAAATTATATAATCATATTCCTCTTTAAGTTCATTTATTAACTTCTCCATCCGTTCACTCATTAATAACTCGGAAGGATTTGGAGGAATCTCACCCGAAGTAATCACATCTAAATGATGTACTTGTGTTTTCTGAATTATATCGTTTAATGAAGCATCGTGTACCAAATAATTAACAACACCAATTTTATTAGTAATATTAAAGTCTCCAAATATTTTTGGTTTCCGAAGGTCTAAACCAACAATTACTGTTTTTTTATTACTTAAAGCAAAAACAGAAGCGATATTAATAGAACAGAATGTTTTTCCTTCTCCACTTATTGAAGAGGTCAACAATACTGTTTTAGCACCTTCAATTCCTTGTTTTTTATAAATAAATTGCAATCCAGAACGCAGGCCTCTAAACGCTTCAGCAATCGAAGATTTCGATTTATTTAGAACTGCTAAATTTTCACCTGTTTTATTTTTTCCAATTATTCCTAAAACTGGAATCTTTGAAAGTCGTTCAATATCTTTAACCGTGGTTACTTTAGTATTAAAAAATACAATTAAAAACACAACTAAAAACGGAAGCATTAATCCAAACAACACCGCCATCATATAATTAAGTTGTGTATTAGGACCAACTTTTCCACCTCCTGTATCTTTGGCAGAATCGATTACTAATACATCACTTACATTGGCTGCTTTTACCAATCCTGCTTCGCTACGTTTGGCGAGAAACAAATTATAGATTCCTTCACTTAAATTATACCTGCGTTCAATTTTAAGAAGCTCTTGCTGTTCTTTTGGAAGTTTTCTTATTTGTGATTCGTACTTAGCAATGTTTTGATTAATTGTTTTTAATTCAAAACTTATCAAGCCATTTGAAGAATTAATATTTTCTAAGAGCACTTGTTTTACTGCATTAATCTGTCGGTCAATATCCTTAAATACAGGTGCTCCTTCTTTAAATGAATACTCTAAATTGGTGCGTTCTTCTGCTAAAACTATAATTTTCCCAACACTTGCAACGATACTTCCTTCATTAATTCCTGCAACTGAAGGCGCTGGAATTTCACGATAATCATTTCGTGTACGCAAATAAGTTTCTAATATTTTATAATAATTTAATTGCCTATCGATATCTTCTTTCTGAAGATCTAAAGCCATTAACCTAGTTGTGATTTCTTGTCCCTCCGACTCAAGGTTAAAAATGTCATTTTTATTTTTAAACTTATTTAACTCCGCTTCAACACCTAATAATTCTTTGGATTTATCAGCCAAACTACTATCAATAAAACGAATGGTTTTGGTAGCAAAAAGGTTTTTTCGCTCTAGCATATCTTCACTTAATACTCTAACCGAACTATTTAAATAATCAACTATTTTAGCTTTGTTTTTATTGACTAAACTCAGGCGTAACGCAGAACCTCCTTTTGATTCAGGCTTAATATTAATATTCATATAGACTTTCACAACACCATCAAAATTGGAAAAGCTTATATAATAAATTTTATTTGGATGTACATCTATTTCAGGATTTGGAAGAATGATGCCATCAAAAAATGCTACTTGTATTTTTTCACCAATCCTAAACTCTTTCGAAAAATTTTGAGCTTCAAAATACTTGGATGTTTTTTCTTTGGTATGATAATTCTGAACCGTATAATTTCGATCTTCTTCAAAAATAGCTGAAAGTAAAAATCTGTTTGAATCTATAAATTTAATCTGAAATTGTTTTCCTAGTATTTGATTCTTAGAAGTATCTATTTTAACAAAGAAAGGCGTTTGTTTATAGGCATCTACTTGCTTGTATTTTCCGTCTTTATAATAATTAATATAAAACTGAAGTTGATCTACCACCTTTTCATTATGTGATCTAGATTTTAAGGTTATTACCGCTGTATTCACCTTGTCTGTAGTTCCTCCCCAGTTAAATGTAAGGCTGGTATTACTGGTGAAAAACGGATTTTGATCGTCTTTTATAGAGATCATCGTGTCCATTTTATAAACGGGAAGTTTACGAACATTTATATAATAAGCAATACCAAAACCAATAGCCAACGAAATTAAAAACAAAGGCCAATAACTTAGTAATTTTACTATAAAACCTTTAAAATCAAAAGTGGTATGAATGTCATTTATTTCAAATTCTTCACTCATATTATAGCTTTATAAATAATAAAATGGTTGTTGAGGCAGCTGTTATCAACGCTAATATAGTGGTAAACGATGTTAAACCTGTAATTCCAAATCCTGAAGATTTTTGTGGTAGTGGGTTTATTAAAATCAAATCATTTGGTTGCACGTAATAGTATGGAGAATTCATCGCTTTAATATCTGTTAAATCTATATGATGAACTTTCTGCCCTAAAGGATATTGCCTAATAATCACTACGTTTTTACGATCACCAGTAACAGTAATATCACCATTATTAGCAATGGCTTCCATAATACTCACTTCATCACGATACAAAATGGTGGAACCTGGCCTATTAATTTCACCATTAATTGTATATCTAATTCCCGCTAATTTTACGGTAACAAAAATATTTGCTTCTTCTTTAAAAAACTCTTTCAGTAAACGTTCTTTAATTTTTTCTCTTACTTCTTCAACGGTATAGCCTAATACTTGCATTTCGCCAAAACTGGGAACGCGAATATTACCGTGAAGATCTACTACAAACCCCTCATAATACAAACGTTCTTCACCCGTTGCATTTAAATCTGAATCATTTACCGGATTAAAAATACTTACTTCCTCTTGATCAATCGCTTTAACACGGATACTCAATAAATCGTTTACCTGCAAACGATAAGGTTCTTGTATTTTACGAATCGTCATTAAACTATCCACAGGATCTTCATTTTCTTGAAGGTAGGTAAGCTGTTTGGTTGAAACACAAGAGGTAAAACTTGAAGCTACAATTATAAAAAAAAGTAGGTAGGTATATTTCATAAATTGAGTTGTTTTAGCAAATATAGTTGAACCATAGTAATAATAAAATAATATTCGTTTTATGTGCTCATTTTCCTCGTAATTTGCAAAAAAAATAATTTGTGAATTACTTATCGGTTGAAAATATTTCGAAATCCTATGGCGAACGTATTTTATTTAAAAATATCTCCTTCGGAATTAATGAAGGACAAAAAATAGGCTTTGTTGCTAAAAACGGAACTGGAAAGACTTCTATTCTGAATATTATTTCAGGAATTGATACACCCGATACCGGAAATGTAGTTTCACGTAAGGGTTTAAAAATATCATATCTTTCTCAAGATCCTGATTTGAATCCTAATTTTACGGTGGAAGAAACCATAAATGCGGCAGATAATTTTATTTTAAAGATTATCGCTGAATATGAAAAAGCTCTTTTAAACCCTGAAGATACCGACACATTTCAGAAAGCTTTTGATGCAATGGAAGCCAATCAAGCCTGGGATTTTGAAACGGTTTACAAACAAATTTTATCCAAATTGAAGCTTGACGATCTACATCAAAAAGTTTCAACAATGAGTGGTGGTCAGAAAAAAAGACTGGCGTTAGCAAATGCTTTATTGGCACAACCCCAGCTTTTAATTTTAGATGAACCTACCAATCATTTAGATTTAGAAATGATTGAATGGTTAGAAGATTTTTTCGCAAAAGCCAACATCACATTGTTTATGGTAACACACGATCGTTTTTTTCTAGAACGTGTTTGTAATGAAATTGTAGAATTAGATGAAGGTGTACTTTACGGCTACAAAGGAAATTACAGTTATTATCTTGAAAAAAGAGATGCTAGAATCGAAAATTTTGTTTCGGAAACATCCAAAGCAAAACAACTTTATAAAAAGGAATTGGATTGGATGCGTCGCCAACCAAAAGCCAGAACGACCAAAAGTAAATCTCGTATTGATGATTTTTCTGAAATAAAAAGCAGAGCACACCAACGTAGAAACGATCACGAGGTGCAGTTAGAACTAAATATGGAACGATTGGGGTCTAAGATTGTTGAGTTACATTCGGTTTCTAAATCGTTTGATGGTAAAAAATTGCTTGATAAATTCAATTATAACTTTCAAAAAGGAGATCGTGTTGGGATTATTGGTAAAAACGGAACTGGAAAAACTACTTTTCTAAATATGATTACTGGAAGTGTTTTTCCGGATGCTGGAAAAGTGGTAATTGGCGATACCGTAAAATTTGGATATTATACTCAAGATGGAATTCATATAAAAGAAGGTCAAAAAGTAATTGATGTAGTCCGTGAATTTGGAGATTATATTCCACTTAAAAAAGGAAGACAGATTTCTGCTCAACAATTATTAGAACGCTTTTTATTCGACCGAAAAAAGCAATACGATTTTGTTGATAAACTAAGTGGTGGAGAGCGCAAACGTTTGTATTTATGTACGATTCTTATTAAAAATCCTAATTTTTTAATACTTGATGAACCTACAAACGATTTGGATATTGTTACTTTAAATGTGCTAGAAAACTTCTTGTTAGATTTTCCTGGTTGTTTGATTGTAGTATCTCACGATCGTTATTTTATGGATAAAATTGTAGATCATTTATTTGTGTTTCGAGGTGATTGTGTGATTGATGATTTTCCCGGAAATTACTCAGACTTTAGATCTTATGAAGACAGTAAACCTACTGAAAAGAAAGTAATTACCGAAGAAAATTCCACCACAAAAAACAATTGGAAATCTCAAGATAACAAAACTAAACTTAGTTATAAAGAACAAAAAGAACACGCGAAATTAGAAAGAGAAGTAGCAAATCTCGAAAGAGAAAAAGAAACATTAGAATCTAAATTTGCAACCGAAAATTGGAACCCCGAAGATATAGACAAACAATCAAAAATATTACAAGACCTTATCCAATCGTTAGAAACCAAAACCGAACGTTGGTTTGACCTTTCGGCAAAACTTGAAGGATAATATTTTACATTTTGTAATTTACAATATATAAACTATTTAATTTAATTTTTAATAATAATTACCTTGCACTTTACAGAAACCAACCATCAATATGTCTATTAAAACCGCATTAGTTACCGGAGGAGCTTCAGGATTAGGCTACGAATTTGCTGTATTATTAGCTAAAGATTCATACAATTTAATTTTGATTGATATCGATTCTGATAAGCTAACTGAAACCAAAAACGAATTAGAAACCATATACTCCATTCAAATTACTACCTTAACTAAAGATTTAAGTATTCAGAATATCTCAGAAGAAATTTTTGAAGAAATTGGCGATACTCCCATTGATGTGTTAATTAATAATGCTGGCTTCGGATTATTTGGAACATTTGCTGAAACCGACTGGGCTAGAGAAGCAGCAATGCTCAACCTACACATTATGACCACTACCCATTTAACCAAATTAGTTTTAAAAGGAATGATTGAAAGAAAATCGGGGAAAATATTAAATATGTCTTCTTTAGCTGGATTTCAACCAGGACCATTAATGACTATTTATTACGCTTCAAAAGCATATATTCTTTCTTTTTCTGAAGCAATTGCCAATGAACTTAAAGGCACTGGAGTATCAGTGACCGTTTTATGTCCCGGGCAAACAAAAACCTCATTTCAAGAGGTGGTTTCTGAAAAAACTTCAGAAAATAAAATCAGTTTTAATATGGGTTGTCCAAAAGAAGTTGCAACTTATGGTTATCAACAAATGAACAAAAGAAAAGTAGTAGTAGTTCCAGGAGCAATCAATAAAATAATATCACAATTACCCAGAATATTCCCTAGAAATATGGCTGCAAATATTGTTCGGAAAATTCAAGAAAAAAATCGAGAAGATTAATTACAACTCTTCTTCAATGGTGCTTGTATATTCTTTAAAATTTACTAAATCATTATGTCCTCCTTCAGGAATTGAAATTAATTTTTTCGATGAGTTTTCAATGCTTTCAAAAAGCTTTTTTCCTTGTTGATAATTAATGACTTTATCATTAATTCCGTGGTAAATCGTAATAGGGCAAGAAACCTCGTTTATATATTGATACGTCGGGAATTTATAATGCAACAAAGAACGTACAGGCAAAAATGGAAATCGATATTTCGCCACCTCTTCTATACTGTAAAAAGGCGATTCTAATAATAGTTTTTTTGGTTTGTTTTTTAAAGAAACATAGGTTGCAAAGGCAGTTCCAAGGCTTCTTCCGTAAACAGTGATTTCAGATTCTTTATAATATTTGGTAGCATAATCGTACCATAATTGCGTATCATCGTAAAGATTTTGTTGCGATTTTTTTCCAGTACTTTTTCCGTAGCCACGATAATCCATTACAATTACCGAATACTTTTTATCTACAAAAAACTCGGTGAGTTGTCCCCAGCGTTGTAAATCTCCAGCGTTTCCATGAAAATAAAGAATTGCTCCTTTGGGGTTTTTAATTTTAAAATGAAGTCCGTTAAGTTTTGCTCCATCGTTACTTTCCAAAGTAATCTCTTCAAAAGAATTGTCCATTTTATAAACATGCTCTTGACTAAGTACGGTGGGTAAAAAAATAAGGTTTTCTTGAAAAAAATAAATCACGCCGCAAAGTAAACCATAAATATTAAGGAGGACAAAAAGGATGACAAATAACTTCTTTTTATTACGCATTTTTTCTTTTTGAATTATGAATAACTTTAAAACTGCTATTCTCTAAATTTTGTTCTATGGGTTTTGAGTTTAATATTTCATCCAACATTTCATGATAGCTTTCAAAATTATTTAAATTTTTATGTCCGCCATCAATTACCGTATATAAACGAGTGCGTTTCGGGTTAATCTTTGAAAGTTTTACGCTGGTTTTAAAAGGTATCAAGGTATCGTTGGTTCCGTGAATTATATGAATAGGACATTGCACATATTTAATCCATTTGTAAGTTGGTAGTGGATATTTCATAATAATTGAAAAAGGCATAAACGGTGCATACCTTGCTGTAACTTTAGTTAGGCTATAATAAGGTGCTTCTAAAATGAGTTTACAAGGACTGTTAACCGATGCCAACTTAGTTGCAAAACCAGAACCTAGGCTTCTTCCGTAGAGAATAATGTGCTTTTCATTTACTTTTTCCTTTATTCTATTATAGACAAACTGTAGGTCGTTTTTTATTTTTTTCTGACTTCGTTTTCCAGTACTTTTTCCGAAACCACGATAATCTACCATAATAACATCGTAGCCATTTCGGGTAAAATCTACGGCAAATTTTCCCCAACCTTTAATGCTTTTACTATTTCCTTTTAAGTATAAAACAACTCCTTTTGGGTTCTCCGTTTTAAAATGAAGACCGTTGATAATTGCACCATCTCTAGTAGTTAAATTGTATTCTTCGGTTTCTTGATGTTCATAAAAAAACTGAAAATCTTTGGGAAGTTTTTCAGGTTTAAACAGTAATTGCTCTTGTAAAAAATACAACAAAACACTAATTCCTGAATAAACAGCAAGTACGATTAGTAAGATGTATAACCAATTTGGCATTGGACTAAAGTACGAAAAAAAACATGAGGTTATTTATTCTTTTCTTCAATCCACTTACTCATATATTTTGTGGACTGAAGTGTTTGGTGTTGAAGAATTTGCCCAATAAAATTATTGTTTCTGTGAATAGAAATATTTTGTTGAAAATATTTTATTCTAGCTTTAAATTTTTCGAAAAACAATTCTCTTTGGAAGCGTTTATGGAGTATTTCTATTCCATTCTGCTGAGCTTCTAACCAGTTACTTTTGTTAGCATATAATTCAACGGAAGCATTTACAAGAGTCTCGACGTCATCTGAAACTATTCCTGAAAAAGGTAAATTTTCATGCATTCCCTCCGCTCCTATTGTTGTAGTTATTGAAGGAGTTCCATAAAACATTGCGTCTAATAACTTCCCTTTTAAACCTGCACCAAAACGTAATGGAGCCAAGCAAACTCTAGCATTACCCATTACTTCTGAAACGTCTTCTGCCCAACCTTTTATTAAAAACCCTTCTTTTTTAGAATGTAATTCTAAAATTTGTTGCGGTGCATAGGCTCCATAAATATGAAGTTCTGCATTTGGAAGTTGCTTTCTAATTGCTAGCCAAATTTCTTTTTTAAGATATAAAACGGAATCTACATTGGGTTGATGTAACAAATTTCCTATGGTGATAAAATGATTCCGTTCTTCAAATGATTTAAAATGAGTTAGCTCTGAAACAGTTTCAACTAAAAATGGCAAATAACATAAAATTGAAGCATCTATTTTAAATGTATTTTGAAGCAATTCCATTTCATATTCCGAAATAATCAATGATACATCACATCGTAAAATACTGGCAATTTCGCGTTTTGCCGTTTCAGAAAATAGATTGGCTTTTTCAACAAAAACTCCTTTTTTAACAGCTTCTTGTCTTGCTTTTCGTAAAAAATGCAAATCTTCGGTATCTAATATTCGCAATGCCTTTGGGCAATTTTCTATAACTCGCCAGCCAAATTGTTCTTCGGTGATAAACCTGTCAAACAGAACAACAGACGGATTTAAATCAAAAATAATCTCATCAAAACTAGCACTGTTTAATTCAATAGAAGCAATTTTAATGTTCTTTTTAGATAGTTTTTCAGATTTATTGGATTCTAAAGCAGTACTGGCAAATGTAATTGTAAAACCCTGTTCTTGAAACAACGAGATTAACTGCATCATTCTACTTCCAGCAGCCGTAGTAGTAGGCTCAGGGAATGTGTGACCTATGATTAAGAGGTTTTTCATATACTAAATCGGTCATTTCGATACTTCCGTAAAAACGGAAACTCAATGTCTTTTAATTTTCGTATCCTGAGTGATTCCGATTCCTAAATAATCGGGATATTACCGAAGGATTACAAACTATTTTTTAACACCGAAACAAACTTAATACTCGGTTTTTCTTCTTCTAAAGAAGTCCAAGCAATATAAATTTTATCGTCTAAAACTTCCATTTGTGGAAATCCTGAAGATCGTTCACTTCTTGTTTTTGTTATCGTTAATGGTTTTCCTTGTGTTCCGTCCGATGATACTTTCACAATTCGTATAACCGTATCAAGACCACTAGGTTCCATCCAACTTACTACTGCGTTATTAGCATCTAACATAACTAAATCTACTCTTCCCATGGCGTTACCATTGTCAATTCGTACTGGCAATCCGAAAGTAGCTCCATTATCTTCTGAAAAAGCTATTTGTACTTTTGCATTATCATTGGCAGCAGTAAACCAAGCCAAGGCAACGTTTGGACCCAAAGCAACAATCGCAGGCCCATTTACAGGACAACCTGGAATGTGCCAATTATCTTCAATTACAATTTGTGGTGCTGTCCATTTTCCATTTTCAAAACGTACAATCGCTATGTCTCTTATTTCTTTTTCCGAACGATTGCGATACACTACAATCGAACCATTTTCTGTCATAGTTGCAGCCGTATTACAACATTCGCAAGTTCTGTCGTCTAACAAAATATCGTTGGTAATTTCTCCTTCTTGAGTAATAATTGCTCCTCGTAAAGTCATTTGCTCTTTCCCTTTTGGCATATCTACCAAAGTTCTTCCGTCTAACCATGTCACAAAAAACGAATTTTCTCCCGAAGGCAACATCGATACAAACCCGTGTTCGCTTTGTTTACCATCTAAGTTTAAAAGGAAATTGTTTTTCCATTGGTTTTTTTCTTTTGAAAATAGGTTTAGTTTTACATCGTAGGTATAAGTTCCTTTAGCCGATTTTTGAAGAAGACTTGTTAATATATTTCCATTATTTTCAGCTATAACCGGAAAATCTGCCCAATTTACAAACCAGTCTTTTCCTGATGTAATTTCGATGGCATCAGACCATTTATTTTTATTAAAAGAAGCGTACTTTAAAGTGGAAACCGTATCGCTTTTAGTTACCCAAGACATAAATATTTTTTCACCATTACTAAATAATCGTGGCAGCGAACTATTTGCTGTTGAAGGGCTTGAAAGCTCCTGAACAATAGATATTTCTTTAACTTCAGTAACTTTCTGTACTGTTTTTTTTGTTTCAGATTTACAAGAAATAATTAAAACAACTACAAAAACGGAAAGAATATATTTTATCATTATTTATTGATTTAGCGGAAGTAAATATAGGTAAAATAATGATTGATTTTTTCGCAGTTTTTTGCTGTTATTAAAAATTAATGTTACTGAAATAAAGTCTATTGAAGTATTAGAAACAATAAAAGAAGGAAAGACAGTTTGCAAGAAATAAAAGCCTTTGATATTAGAAAATAAAATCGTTTTGAGGAACTTCGGCGATTCAAAATAATTTTTTTTATTGAATAATAACAGAACTATACATTGCTCTTATATTAATATTTTTATCAGGAGTATTTGAAAGGTGGTACCCTTTTTGTAAAATTCGATCACCATTAACGGTTTTATTTAATTGAAGGTTGGTAGAAGTAGGGATTTCCAATCGAGTCTTTTTTCCATTATAATAGAATGAATATGAACTATTAGGAAGTTTTATAACTGCATCTGTATTTTCCAAAACAATATCTAAATTTGAAAAATTATCTGAAATTTTATTAATTTTTAAATCTCCAATCGAACCAGAAAGTATGGCAGATTTTTCAATAAAACCAATAAGAACATTGCTTGAAACTGCTTCAAGATTTATAGACTTCACATTATTAATATTACATTCTTCTACATAATTTACATTCATGGAGCCTTGATTCCAATTATTTACAATCACTGGTGCATAAGCAGCATTGATGAGGGTTAAACCCCCATCAATATTATCTGCTGTAAATGGTGAATAATTTAAAGTCGCTTTTAAATTATAAGCATTTGCCATTTTTAATTCACCGTGACGAACATTTACCTCTGTCTTAGTGTTTTTTGGCATTTTTATAATAATCGTCTTTTTTACTTTTTGACGCTTCCCTTTATATTTGTTTTTTGTTTTATTTTTCCCTTTATATTTTTCTCCCATTTGTTCAGCTTCCATTTCCATCTCCTTTATTTGGCGTTCTACATCTTCATAGTAATTATCTTCAAATTGTTTCCCAAATTCTTCACCCCATTTCTCCATATCATCACCAAATTTCTCTCCCCAGGCTTCCATTTTTACTTCAAATTCTGGCCCGAAGTTTTGTTCCATTTCTTTTTCAAACTTCTTTATATATTCCTGTTCATTTTCTTTAAATTCTTCAAAATCAAAATCAATTTTCCCTACACTCTCCATAATAATCTCCGTCATATTAGACATATCTGGTATATCTATCGATTCTAAAATAGATCCTAAAAAGTCCATATTAATATTTATATCATCAAAATTATTTGTATAATCGTAATTACTCATACTCGATGAATTTGAAGTAATCACCACCTTTTTACTATTTCCGAGGACATTAAATTTCCATGCATCAAAATATTCTTGCTTTTCAGTTTCCGTTAGAGAATCATCATCGATAAAAGCGGTTATTTCTACCTTGTTTTTATTCCAAGTTTGAAAAATAATATTGGTGTATGCAGAGTTTACTTCCACCACCATATCTTCCGAAGCGTTGAATGTTTCAACAGATTTACTTTGTCCGTAAAATATTGCGGAAGTCAATAATAGCATTACAAAAATGCTTTTTCTAAATGTTATTAATCGGTTCATTTTCTTGTTTTTTAAGTTCGTTTAATTTGTTTTTAAGTTTGAACAGCAATTCCAAACGTAATTTCAAATTATCAATTAAAGCGGTGATGGTTGCCTCGCTCGGTCCCTCTTTGTTCAATTCTATACTTAAGTGTTTATATTCCTTATCTAAATTTGCTAATTGAAGCATAAAACCATCCACCAAATCCTTGTTTTCTGAATCTATTTTTAAGGAAGCCAATTGTACATTAATTCCCATTAAATAATATTCTTCTACCTTTTTTAAATCTGGTGACAAATCTCCTAATGAAATCTGATTGGTTTTTTCGATTGAATTCTCATCCGCATTAACAATTGGATTTGAATTTTTATCTGTGGTATTTCCTGTGAAATCTGACAAATACTGATATCCAAAAAACGTCACTCCTAACATCACGATCGCAATGGCAGCCACTTTCATCCAATTAAAGGAAGGTTTTATTTCTGTTTGAAGCATTTTTTTATCTAGTAAAGCTTCAAATCGTTCTTCATGTCCTTTTGATAAATTTGCTTTCTCAAGGCTTTTGCCTTTCAATAACTCTCTAAGATCCTGTGCCATATTGCAAATGTTTTAAGTTTTTCTTCAATATTGATTTCCCTCTGTGTAAGTTAGTTCTGGAAGCATTTTCTGAAATAGATAATATATTCGAAATCTCTTGATGATCGTATCCTTCCAATAGAAACAACTGCACTACAAATCGATAATTAATAGGCAATTCGTCAATTGCTGAAATTATTTCGGTAACCGTTGCTTCGTCACTTACTTGCCAATTATCATCTTCTTGAACGATTTCAAAAGCGGAATTATTTATCGATTCGGTTTCCAACTTTCTACTTTTAATCGTGTCCAAGCATCTATTAATGACAATTCGTTTTAACCAAGCTCCAAAGGTGACGTCCCCTTTAAACTGGTTTAGTTTGCTAAAAGCCTTTACAAAAGCCTCTTGCATCGCATCTTCCGCTGCGTGTTTGTCTTTTAAATACCGTTGCGCTACAATAAACATTCCGTCACAATATTGGCGATATAAAGCCATTTGTGCTTTCCGACTGTTATTTCTGCATTGTTCAATAAGTAATTTATTCGACAATTTTGATGGTTTTTTGGTTGCTGTTCGATATAAAGACGATGTAAAAATACGAATGTTGCAAGGATTTTAAAAAAAGAATTAAGACCGCTACGCTGAAAGACAAAAGAATAAAGACTCGATTATCGTAAGAAGTAACATTTTCTAATGTTTTAATCTTATTTCTTTGTTTACAATTTGTCGTAGGTCTTAAGTCATTTTATCTTACGTCGTATATTTGTTTTAACTATCTTTATCACATAAATTCAACAACAATGAGCAAATTAAAAAAAGTGTTACTGTGGATTTTAGGAATTGCAATTGTTCTTTTCCTATTAATGAAGTTTGCAATTGGTCCTTATATAATTTCACAAACCAAGGTACACAGTCCCGAAAAACACATCACTTTTAACCAAAATGATCTAGAATTGAAAGCTTTTTATAACAGTCCGAGTAAAAAAGGAAGAGCTATTTTTGGCGAACTAGTTCCTTATAACGAAGTCTGGCGAACTGGTGCTAACGAAGCCTCCACCTTTACAACCAACAAAGATTTATTAATTAACGGAAAGACATTACCAAGAGGAACGTACTCACTTTGGACAATTCCTGGAGAAGATACTTGGCAAGTAATTTTTAATTCTGAAATGTACGAATGGGGCGTAAGGTTTACCAATCAAACCCCTTCAAGAGAACCTGAATATGATGTAGTAGTTGCTACGGTTCCTTCTTCGAAAAGTTTAACTGTAACAGAAAATTTTACGATTTCATTTACTGAAAATGGAAAGAATACTATTATGATTTTAGCTTGGGATACTATAGTAGTTCCCGTTTTATTACAAGAAAAATAAATGCCAAAAAACAAAAAACATAGTACCGCTTTAAATGAAAAGGAAGGTGTTTTACAACCTAAAACATTAAGTAATTTGGTTGCTGAAAAACTAAAGCAACAACGTAAAAAAACGCCTACTGCTCAACAATTAATTCAAGGGATATTAATTGGAAATCAAACAGCTTTAAGTCGCGCCATTACCTTAATTGAAAGCACTGCACAAAAACACCAACAACAAGCCAAAGAGATTATTGAAGCTTGTTTACCTCACGCAAATAAATCGATAAGAATAGGAATTACTGGAGTTCCTGGTGTTGGAAAAAGTACATTTATTGAGCAGTTTGGAAAATTAATTGTTCAGAAAAAAAACAAAGTTGCCGTGTTGACGGTAGATCCAAGCAGCTCGATTAGTGGCGGAAGTATTTTAGGTGATAAAACTCGAATGGAAGAGTTAGTGAAAGAAAAAAATGCTTTTATTAGACCTTCTGCTTCTGGAGATTCTTTAGGTGGTGTTGCAAGAAAAACCAGAGAAACTATCATCTTATGTGAAGCTGCAGGTTACGATGTTATATTAATTGAAACGGTTGGTGTGGGTCAAAGTGAAACTGCGGTACATTCTATGACCGATTTCTTCTTATTAATGAAATTAGCTGGAGCCGGTGATGAATTACAAGGCATCAAACGTGGAATTATTGAAATGGCAGATAGCATTGTTATTAATAAAGCCGATGGAAAGAATATCACAGCTGCAAAACTGGCTAAAACTGAGTTTAATAGAGCACTCCACCTTTACCCTGCCAAAGGAAATAATTGGTCGCCAAAAACAATGACTTGTAGTGCTATTGAGAATAAGGGGATTTCAGAAATATGGAATCTAATTTCAGAATATATTACCATCACCAAAAAGAACGGATATTTTCAAGAAAAACGAAAAGAGCAAAATACGTTTTGGTTGCTTCAGACCATTGAGTCTAGTTTAAAAAGTGATTTTTATAATAACCCTTCCGTTAAAAAGGAATTAAAAAAACAGTTAGCTGCATTAAACAAGAATAATACAACTCCTTTTGAAGCTGCGGATGTTTTACTTAAATTGAAGCGATCCTGAATCAAGTTCAGAACGACAAATCTACAATTACATAAAACTTCCTTTAAACCAATTTACTTGTGCTTTTACTCCTTCTAATAAAGTGGTTTGAGGATTGTAATTAAGTAATCTTCTAGCTTTATCAATATTTGCTAGTGTTCTGGACTGATCGCCAGGTCTTGCAGGAATATGATTCATTTTAATTTTCAAACCCAATACTTCTTCTACTGCTTCAATTCCTTCGGCAGTAGTGTTTTCTTTGTCTATTCCTAAATTGATAATTTCTCCGTTACAAGCATCTTCTTTTCCGAAGACACTTACAATTCCGTCGATAATGTCTTGCACATAGGTAAAGCTTCTTAGGTGTTTTAAACTACCTTCATATAAAGGAAATTCTTTATCGTTCAATCCACAATCTATCAAACGTGTGTACATTTTATCTGGGCGTTCTCTTGGGCCGTAAACTGAATACAATCGTAATGAAGCACCGTTTAATAAGCTTCTTCTAGAATATGCCAAAACCAATTGTTCGGCTGCTAATTTGGTAACACCATACCACGAAGCTGGCAATGGCGCTTGATCTTCAGAAAGTGTTGCTTCTAACCCATAAATTGAAGAGGTTGCAATATTGATGAAATATGGTTTGTTTTCTAAACCTTCAATCCAGTTTAATAAATTTTGAGTTGCAATAATATTATTGCTTAGGTAATCTTCAAATGAAGAAGTTGCCGAAATTCCAGGATGTCCAGAAAAATGAATAATATAATCGATATCTGAAGGTAATCTTTTTGCTAAATCATCGGTTCTTAAATCTAATTTTAAGACTTCGATTCCTTTATCTGAAAGTGTTTTTGCGTTTAATTTTTTTAAAGAAACATTGTAATATGGTGAGTAATTATCAAGTCCTAAAACTTCATAACCCATTTCTTTACATCTTTCTGCTGTATGTGAACCTATAAAACCAGCTGCTCCCGTAATTAATACTTTCATATTTTATGTTTGATGTCACAAAAATAACGTCTTTTTTAAGCTTTTATTTATAAAATCGATTTTTATTAAAAAATAGGTAACTAATCAGTCCCAAATATATTGTTTTTTTTCATGACAAAAAGGCATTGAAGAAATATTGTTTTTCATGTCATTTTTTCAGTGTTTTTATTTGGTAAATTATACTTCTTTGTGTAATTTCATGG
>JAKITD010000105.1 GCA_021648265.1 Flavobacteriaceae bacterium
AAAGGAAAACTTAGAAAACCATATGAATATGCTTCAAGCAAACAGTACTAGGGTAGCTAAATACTTTAAACATCCAAGTATAAAATATGCCGCTTAAAACTAAACTACTATTAATGCGAGATTAATATACCAATAATAATAATAATAATAATAATTTTGCCTACAGCCTACAGCCTACAGCCTACAGCCTACAACCTACTGTTCCACAATTTCAACTTTAAAAAGTTTGTCCCAGTTTTTTCCAGTTACATATAGTATGTTTGGTTCGCCATTATATGCAATTCCGTTTAAAACTTCGTCTTCTTTATGGTCAGAAACATGGTTTTTTAACGTTGTAAAATCAATCACACCTTCTACCGCACCGTTTGCTGGATTTACAATAGCTACTGCATCTTTTAAGTAAATGTTTGCGTAGATTTTTCCTTCTACCCATTCTAGTTCATTTACACTTTTAATCTTACTGGTGTTGGTGTAAATTTCTATAAAATCTTCTTCAGCAAGCGTATTAGGGTTTAGCTTCCAAATTTTTTGAGTGCCATCACTTTTATAAATAGTTTTTCCATTATTGCAAAGACCCCAACCTTCTTTGCTCTTGCCATATACGAACGTTCCTGTTTTTTCTAGTGTCTGTAAATCGTAAATAAATCCTATTTTTTCTTGCCAAGTTAATTGGTAAATTTTGTTGTTGTGTATGGTAAGCCCTTCGCCAAAAAAAGCATCTTCCAAGGGTACGTTTTTGTAAACTTCTCCTGTTTTAAAATTGGTTTTTCGTAAAGATGACTTTTTATACTGTCCTGTACTTTCATAAAGGGTATCGTTAAAAAATTCTAATCCTTGTGTATATGCTTGGTTATCGTGAGGGTATTCTTCTAGGATTTTATACGAATAGACTTTGGGTTTTATATTTGAAAGTACTGAAATTGTTTTAGATACTTCAAATGAATTTCCTTCCGAATAAATTTTTGCAATAACGCTTCGGTTTCCTAATTTTTGATTTTTTAATGAAATAGTGGTTTCAGAAAAACTTGAAGAAGAACTAATTCTGTCTTTATTAAGTAAGTAAACAACCGAATCTATGGCAGTATTTTTTTTATTAATAACAGTTACGACAAAAGAATCATTAGGGGTATATGTTTTTTTTAAATCTTTAATAGATAGATTAAATAAATCGTTTGCAGAAGTTGGTTTATCTTCACAACTTCCTAAAAAAACGGTTAAAGCAGTCACTAAAAGCAATTTATGAATTTTCATAGTATTTTAAAGTTTTCCGCAAGATATTTATTATTAACCAACTATAATAATTCTTTTAAAAATTAACGTAAAACATTGTGAAAATTGTAAAATGAAGTATCTTTGCAGTGGCAAGTCCTACACAACTAGCTCCTGTTGAATCCCCCAGGGTGGGAACGCAGCAAGGGTAAATGGTCGTAGCAGTGTGATGTAGGTAGCTTGCCATTTTTTATGCGTTAAATTTAACGTTATTAATGGCGAAATTGTAATTTATTAATCTTACAAGCGACCATTATCAAATCTCTTTAATTATTTATCTTTGTCTAGATGTCAAAAGTTGTTTTAATTACAGGTGGTTCTTCAGGTTTAGGAAAAGCAATAGGCGAATTGCTTTCAAATAAGGGATTTACGATTTATGGCACTAGCCGAAATCCAGAAAAATATAAAAACGAGATTTCTTTTTCACTTCTTAAAATGGAGGTAACCAATCAAGATTCTATAGCTGAAGTTATTTCTGAAATCATTAACAGAGAGCAAAGAATAGATGTAGTGATAAACAATGCAGGAGTTGGCATAACAGGTCCTGTTGAAGAAACTCCGTATGATGAAATTAGAAAAGCATTCGATATTAATTATCACGGTCCAATAAATGTTATTAAAGCCGTTTTACCTCAAATGCGAAAGCAAAAAAATGGTTTGATTATTAATATTACTTCCATTGCTGGGTATATGGGATTGCCGTATAGAGGTATTTATTCTGCTTCAAAATCAGCCCTCGAAATAACTACAGAAACACTTAGAATGGAGGTAAAGCAATTTGGAATTAAAATGACCAACATTGCACCAGGAGATTTTGCTACTAATATTGCTGCCAGTAGATTTCATGCACCTGTATTGGACAATTCTCCTTATAAAGAAGTGTATGGAAATTCATTAAAAACAATGAACCAACACGTAGAAGAAGGCGAAAACCCAGCTATTTTAGCAGCTGTTGTTTATGATATTATAAATGAAACTAATCCAAAAGTTCGTTATAAAGTAGGTAGTAATGTACAGAAATTCTCAATTGTTTTAAAACGAATATTGCCGAGTAAATGGTATGAAAAAATGTTGATGAAGCATTTTGAAATTAAATAATAATTAATTGTTTGGTAATAACCTCGTTGCCATAATGTATATGTAAATAATAGGTGCCGTTTGGTATATTTACAGTTTCTACTTATGCTAACAAATAAAGAAAATTTAAACGATACGATGAATTAAAAGTCACCGCATCGCTTTAATAATCCCAACATAATTACTCTATGGTTATATTTACAATAATAAATTCTGGATCATCATTATTAGACTTAAATTTTAACACATAATCTCCTGGAGTTCCTGTATTAAATATATAATCTACCGTTATTCTTTCTGCAGACAAAGTACATCCTGCATCACAAGCTTTATATTTAACTTGAAGATTTATTGTTGTTGTGTTACCGTTTGCACTTTCAATAAATTTACTAAAAGAGCCGCAACCGTCAACCACACCAAACTCCGCTACAATGGTAATATCTTCGTTTATTGTGCCTATAATTGTAGCAGGTGCATTTACGCTAATAAAGCCCCCTTCACTGTATTCAAAACAATCATCATCTTTATTACAACTAATTAATAAACAAAAAGCGAACAAAATTAAAATTATATTTTTCATGATTATTATTTTAATGGCTTATAATCAGCTATCTATAAAAACAACAGGTTTTTCAGTTTTTTTAATTTTCACAATATGAAAAGGTTGATTAATTACAGGAATATCTCCATTAGACGATATAAAGCCAATAGATACTGTTATGTTGCTTTCGTCTTCTTTAATACTTAAAATTTCTATTGAACTACCACTATTTGGTCTAATTTCATCAAAAATTGCAATAATTTGAAATTGAGAAAAATCAACATCTATTTCAGTAAAGCTATTTGAAGTATTATTTACCGAGTCCATTTTCATAATTAATTCTACCCAATTTACAGAATCTGTAATTACAAGATTAGATTGATTAATTTCTTCTTCACCATTTCCATATAATTCAGATTTACTTATTAAAATAGGAATAATTTCTATTGTATTTTCTTCATCTTTGTTACAGCTAATTAGTAAACAAAAAACAAACAAAATTAAAATTACATTTTTCATAGTTATTGTTTTAGTGGTTAATAATTCAGGGCAAACTCACACTTTTATTTTTAGCACCTTTAATAAATACTGATTATCCCAACCTGCTTTAAGTCTCTTACCTTTAATCCCTTGCTTTTCTGTTTTCTCATTTTTAAGTAAGTTTAGAGCTATTTTTAAGAGGACAGAATAATTTTGTGAAGCATTACCTGCTCTTTTTCTTGATGCATCTTCTGAAAAACC
>JAKITD010000045.1 GCA_021648265.1 Flavobacteriaceae bacterium
GGCTGTGCAATAGTAAGTGATTGTAATCTTATAGACACAACTCCAGACGATGCAGTAAGTACAGACATTTGGGATCGTCCATTTGCAGGTGGAACATGTTGTTCGACATTAGGTCCAGTATCTTACGATGTCTATGGTCCTTTTACAGTAGATGCAACAGGTTTGTATGATATTTTAAACGTTCAAGTTGGCGGATGGGATGGATATTTATTTGTATATGAAAACTGTTTTGATCCATTAGATCAGTTAAACGGTTTTGTGGCAGGAGATGATGATGGAGCAGGAGGAATTGGAACGTCAGATATTATTGATGTAATGCTTACAACTGGAACTGATTATTATGTTATTACAACAGGGTTTTCAGCTGGTGATTTTGGTGATTTTGAAACTACTATTACTGGAGTAGGAACAGCATCTTGTGGTGCCGCTCCAGTTGACAACGATTTATGTATAGATGCAATAGCAATGGCTTGTGGTGATACTGCAACAGGTGATACATCAGATAACACAGATACAGGCGGAAATGCTGCTCCAGACGAGTGGTATTCATTTACAGGAACAGGAACTCCAGAGTTTGTAACTTTTTCACTTTGTGATGGAGGAACAGGATACGATTCTTTATTAAGAGTATTTGATGCTTGTGGAGGAACAGAGATTGCAGGTAACGATGATGCCTGTGGATTACAATCTGAGGTTACTTTTACATCAGACGGCACCTCTACTTATTATATAATGATAGAAGGGTTTGCTTCTAGTGCTGGAGTATATAGCTTAGAAGTAAGTTGTATGTTAATTCCACCACCACCAGCAAACGATGAATGTACAGGAGCAATAGATATTACTTGTGGAGATGCTTTAGATGGAACTACCATTGATGCAACATTAGACGATTCAGTTGTAGGAGATTGTGGTGATGCTACGTTAACATCAGCTGGAGTATGGTATGTGTTTAATGATACATCAGGATTAGCTTCCAATGTAAATGTAAGTACTTGTGGAGGAATTACCGATTACGATACAAAAATATCTGTATTTACAGGCGATTGTGGAGCACCACCGTTAACATGTGTTGATGGAAATGATGATTCACCAGATTGTACAGATTTCCAATCTGAAGTAGATTTTGTTAGTGATGGAAATACTACTTACTATATTTTAGTACATGGTTTTGGAGGAGCAACAGGGGACTTTACTTTAACAATGACGTGTGATTTAATACCACCTCCAAACGATGATATTGCTAACTCAATTACTGTTGTTGACTGTCCATTTACAGATTCTGGAGTAGCAATGCCTGCAGCAACTACCGAAGGAGGAAACCCAGTGGGATGTAACATTGACGGTGCAAATGGAGTATGGTATAATATTACACCAGCTGGTGACGGTACAATTACCGCTACAATCGATAACCCATCGGGATTAAGCCACGTTACTTTTTACACGGCAGCAGATGAGAATGCTTCAGAAGCAGATTTAACATTAGTAGATCATTTCGATAACCAATGTTTACCTGGAACAACTACAACTATAGATGTAGTTACAGATCAAGTGTATTATGTATTTGTTGTGAATACAGGAGGAATAACAGATATTTCTTTTGATTGTGATTTATTAGCAATAGCAGATAATGTTATAGAAGGATTTAGTTTTTATCCAAATCCATCAAGTGATGTTATCAACATAGATTCACAAGATTTAATTGAGAATGTATCTATATATAATATTTTAGGTCAAAAAGTAATCGATCAAAATATAGACGCTACAAGTTCACAAATTAATGTTGCAAATCTTGCACAAGGAACTTATATAATGAAAGCTACCGTTAATGGAGTAACAGCTTCTTATAAGGTAATTAAGAAATAAGATTTCTTAAGAACTAAATATTTAAGCCATCTCGTTTATTCGAGGTGGCTTTTTTTTATCTTTGCTTTATGCAAATTGATTCAATTTATTTTTCTTTTATAATTCCAGTCTATAATCGCCCTAATGAAATTAAGGAACTATTAGAAAGTTTTACACATCTTCAATCTAATAATGAATATGAAATTGTTATTGTTGAAGACGGTTCTACAGAAACTTCAGAGAGTGTAGTTGAAAGTTATAAGTCTCAATTAAGTATTTCTTATTATAAAAAGAAAAATTCAGGACCAGGATTATCTAGAAACTTCGGAATGCAACAAGCAAAAGGAAACTACTTTATTATATTAGATTCCGATTGTATATTACCTTCTCATTATTTAACTGTTGTTGAAGCATTTTTAAAAAACACTTATTTTCATTGTTTTGGCGGTGCAGATGCTGCCGATGCTAGTTTTACTTCCTTACAAAAAGCAATAAATTACACCATGACATCATTGCTAACTACAGGTGGAATAAGAGGAAATAAAAAAAGTATTCAAAAATTTGAACCCCGAAGTTTTAATATGGGATTATCAAAAAAATTATTTAAAACAACAAAGGGATTTGCAAAAATACATCCAGGTGAAGACCCAGATTTGTCACAACGTATTTTAAAAAAAGGATTTAAAACTACGTTTATTCCGAATGCTTTTGTTTATCATAAACGAAGAATTTCATGGAAAAAGTTTTATCAGCAAGTTCATAAATTTGGAATGGTTCGGCCCATATTAAACATATGGCATCCACGATCTTCAAAAATCACTTTTTGGTTTCCAACCTTGTTTATATTGTTTGTAGTTGCCACTATCATTGGATCTCTAATAATAAATAAGCTCATACTATTACCATTATTAGTTTATCTGTTTACCGTTTTTTTTGATGCTAGTTTTAAAAACAAAAGTGTTCATATAGGTTTTTTAGCAGTAATTGCTCTTTTTATACAGTTTTTTGGCTACGGAATTGCATTCTTAAAATCTACCATATTTATAAAAATTCTTAAAAGAGATCCCGAAAAACAGTTTCCTCATTTATTTTTTAAGTAATTTTATAAATTATAATTATTTAATAATATGTATGTAAATAATGCAAACCATGTAAAAAAAGGGAAACTCAAAATGTTTCTTATATTTTTATTTATTACTACGTTTATTTGGTTTTTATCTAAGTTTTCAAGGGAGTTTACAGCTACGGTAGATGCAAATATTCAATATATAAATCTTCCTCAAGGGATTCTGATTTCTGAAGATAATTACAAAAATGTTTCCTTCGATCTAACCGCAAGTGGTTTCGATTTTTTGTTTTATAAAATAAAGCAGCCATCAGTGTCAATAGACGTTAATACTTATTACAAAAAGGGAAATCGTATGGTTGAAATTTCAAGAAATGATTTTACTAAAATAATCACTTCCCAGTTAAAGAAGAGTATTGCCGTAAAAAATATTTCAATTGAAGCAATGTACATTAAATTAGACAAATTAGAGTCAAAGAAAATTCCAGTACGTTTCTCAAATAATATTCAGTTTGAAAAAGGATATAAAGCTGTTGGTGGGATTTCAATTATTCCTGATTCTATTGTAATTTCTGGGCCTTCATCTTTTATTGATAACATGACTGAACTTTCAACGGAAACAGTTAATTTAGAAAACCTTAAAGCGAATATCGATAAAACTATTGCACTTCAAATTTCTAATAAAAACGAAATATCTTATTCTCAAAAAGAAGTAGAACTAACTATAATAGTTAAAGAATTTACTCAGAAAACTCTTACAATCCCGATACAACTAATAAATGTACCTTCACAAATAGAATTAAAAATTATACCAGAAAAATTGAATATCAAGTTCGATATTCCAATGGAAAAATTTAATACTTATAATGAAAATGATTTTAGTATTGTATGCGACTTCAACAAAAGAAACGATGAAGGAAGTTTTATAATACCAGAGTTTTCTAAAAAACCAGGTTCAATACTTACGATTGAGATTCAAGAAAACAAAGTAAAATATTTAATTTTTAAATGAAAATAGTTGGACTTACTGGCGGAATTGGGAGTGGAAAAACCACTGTAGCTACTATGTTTAATGAATTGAATGTGCCTGTTTATATTGCAGATATTGAAGCGAAAAAACTTACCAATACCTCAAAAGTAATTCGTAAAAAACTAACAGAACTTTTAGGGACAAAAACCTATTTAGAAACGGGATTAAACAAAAAATTTGTTGCCAATAAAATCTTTAACGATACGGATTTACTACAAAAAGTAAACGCGATAATTCATCCTGAAGTTGCTCAGCATTTTAATAAATGGGTAAAAAAACAAGAAGGAACTTATTGTATAAAAGAAGCCGCAATTCTTTTTGAAAATGAAGGCTATAAAGATTGCGATTTTACCATATTGGTTACTGCTCCCCTAGAGGAAAGAATACATCGTGTTCTTAAAAGAGATAAAACTACCAAGAAAGATATTGAAAACAGAATAAATAATCAATGGAGTGATACTAAAAAAAGTAAACTTGCAGACCTTATAATTGAAAACATTAAATTAGAAAACACACAACAAATTGTCATAAAAACTCATTTATTTCTGTTAAAATCCTTTAGAAAATAAGAATATTTTATTTTGTTAACATTTGGTTAAACGTTAACATTTCTAAATGTTAAAATTCTATTTTTGAAGTATGAATAAAAAGCTGTTTTCATTACTCATAATCTTAATGTCCCTTTCCTTATTAGGGATTATTTTTGTGCAAGGGTATTGGATTAAAAATTCTTACGATACAAGGGAAGATCAGTTTACATTAAACGTTCGGCAGTTGTTAATCTCTGTTTCTAAAGAGATTCAGTTAAATGAGGTTGAAAAATACTACGATATATATAGTAGCTTTATTGATACAATTCAAGTTCCAGACCATGCAAGTTTTAGCGAACTAATTTATACGATTACCAACGAAAGAAACGACGAAACTTATATATTTTCTGATGGAGTATTAGAAGAAAACTATAAATTATCTAACAGTGCTTTAGATTTGGATATAGAAAGCATTCAATTTAAAAAAATTACAAGCAGACGAATTACTACAAAAATTACTTCTGGAATTGATGGAAGTAAAAGTGTACAATCTAAAACGGAATCTTTTAAACGTTTAAAGGACTATGAGCAAAATCAGTTTGAAAAAGCGTATAAAAATATATTAGCAAAATCACCTATTCATAAAAGAATTTCTGGCAATAAAATTGAAGAATTAGTTAAATCTCAATTAAAAGAAAGAGGTCTCAGTACAAATTTTGAATATGCTGTTTATAGTAATGATTTGGCGACAAAAATTCGTTCAAAAAATTTCACATTAGATCCCACTTCTACCTACGGAGTGCCTCTTTTTGTAAATGATGATATGAAAACTAGCTTTCAGTTATATGTGAACTTTTCAAATAAAAAACGTTTTGTTTTAAAATCCATTCTTGGTATGGCAATTTTATCGCTCGTTTTTACGGGAATTATTATTTTCACCTATGCAAGTGCCTTACGTCAATTACAAAAACAACGTCAAATTTCTCAAATTAAAACAGATTTTATTAATAATATGACTCACGAGTTTAAAACTCCAATTGCGACTATAAATTTGGCGTTGGATGCTTTAAAAAATCCAAAAGTTGCAGATGATAAAGAATTTATAGCCCGTTATCATAATATGATTCGTGAAGAAAATAGAAGAATGCATACACAAGTTGAAAATGTTTTAAGAATATCAAAACTTGAAAAAAATGAATTGGATTTAGAAAAAGATGAAATAAATTTAGAGTATATCATCGAAGATGCAATTACACACGTTAGTTTAATTGTTGAAAATAAAGGAGGTTATATAAAAACACATTTAAATGCAGCTAATGCAATGGTTTACGGTAGTGACATTCATTTAAGCAACGTTATTGTAAATGTTATTGACAACGGAATTAAATACACCGAGGGTCCGCCAGAGATTGATATTTACACAGAAAATGAAGAGGATAATATTCTAATAAAAGTTGTAGATAAAGGGATAGGAATGAATAAAGCCGTACAAAAGAAAATATTTGAAAAATTTTATAGAGAGCAAATGGGGAATATTCACAATGTAAAAGGACACGGTTTAGGACTTTCTTACGTTAAAAGAATATTAGACGACCATGATGCCGAAATAACAGTAGAAAGCGAAAAAGGGAAAGGAAGTACCTTTATCATTAAATTACACTTAATAACATAACAATATGGAAACTGAAAACAAAAAAATTCTATTAGTAGAAGACGATCCAAATTTTGGAACCGTACTAAAAGATTATTTAGCAATGAACGATTACGATGTAACTCATGCTAAAAATGGAATGGAAGGATTTGAAAAATTTAAAAAAGGAGATTTTGATCTTTGTATTTTGGATGTAATGATGCCTTATAAAGACGGATTTACTTTAGCAAAAGAAATTCGAGAGAAAAATAAAGATGTCCCAATTATTTTTTTAACAGCAAAAGCGCTAAAAGAAGATGTGCTTAAAGGTTATAAAGTTGGTGCAGACGATTACCTAAATAAACCGTTTGATAGTGAAGTTTTGCTAATGAAAATTAAAGCAATAATTCAACGAAAAGCTACGGATACTGTTGCTGATAGTAAAGAGTTTGAATTTAACGTAGGAGGTTTCTTTTTAAATTCTAGATTGAGATTTTTAACTTATAACAAAGAGAATCCAGTAAAGCTTTCACCAAAAGAAAACGATTTACTTCGTTTATTAGCATTGCATAAAAACGATTTAATGCCGCGTGAATTGGCTTTGACAAAAATATGGAGAGATGATAATTATTTTACTTCTCGAAGTATGGATGTATATATTGCTAAATTACGTAAGTATTTAAGTAAAGATGATGATGTTGAAATAATCAATATTCACGGCGAAGGATTTCGTTTGGTAGTTAAAAGTGAAGTAGATCATTAATTTAGTTAGCAGTACTCAGTTAACAGTATTCAGTTGGTAATTTTGATTGCCTCTGAAATTAGCTTTAAAATGATATTATTTAAAAATCAAAGCACCCTTAGTTGCTAAACCAATTAGAAATATTATAGGGTGCAGGTTTTTTATCATTCGTGAGAATCCGTACAATCTGTATTATCCGTGTTCCCATATTAACATCATTTTAGTTTTTAGAAATGGAAGTATTTTCTATAAAATTAATTACTTCTGAAATGTTTGTTTGATAATCAAACCATTTAATTGCATCGTTTTTCCGAAACCAAGTCCCTTGCCGTTTGGCAAATCTTCGGGTGTTTTTTTTAATTTCTTCAATGGCTTGTTCTTTTGAATAATTACCTTCAAAATAACTAAACAATTCTCGATAGCCTACAGTTTGTAATGCGTTTAAGGATTTGTGTTGGTGTAATTTTTCAGCTTCTTTAATCAATCCTTCTTCAACCATTATATCAATTCGTTGGTTGATTCTATTATAAATTAATTTCCTTTCAGCAGTTAGCCCAATAAAGATTGTTTCAAAATTACGTTGTGTGTTTTCTGTTCTTAAAAATGAAGAGTATGGTAATTCTTGAGTTCTACAAACTCCCAATGCTCTAATTACTCGGTGATGATTTTGAAGATCTACTTTATTATAATAGACAGGATCTTTCTCTTTTAACTCTTTCTGAAGTGATTCAATACCCTTTTTCTCAAATTCTTCGATAAGTTGTTTTTTAATTTCTTCTGGTACATCAGGAAACTTGTCTAATCCCTTTACAACTGCATCTATATACAAACCAGAACCACCAACCATTATAATAATTGGATGCTTTTTAAATAAAATATCTAATAATTTGATAGCATCTTTTTCAAAATCACCGACACTATAATTTTCAAAAATACTTCGGTTTTGAATAAAATGATGAGGAGCTGCCGCTAATTCTTCCGTAGTAGGAACCGCCGTACCAATTTTCATTTCTTTATAAAATTGCCGAGAATCTGCAGAAATTATTTCCGTAGAAAAATGATTGGCAATTTTAATTGAAAGTGCCGTTTTTCCGATGGCTGTAGGACCAACTATACAAATTAGATGCTTTTTGTTTTGCACGTTACAATTTTTCAATAGTTGGGTTAGAGCTCATTTCCGCAGTTAAAACAATACTTTGCATCGTCCTTGTGTTTTTTTTCGTGGCAATTAGAACAAACTTGAGTATTTAAATGTACTTTATCTATACTTTTAGTGTATTCTGCACTAACAATTCCAGTAGGAACAGCAATAATACCATAACCCAAAATCATTAAAATAGAAGCGATAAGCTGACCAAATGGAGTTAAGGGATGAATATCGCCATACCCAACAGTAGTAAGAGTTACGATACTCCAATAAACACTTATGGGTATATTGTTAAAACCGCTTGCTTCCCCTTCAATTAAATACATTATAGTACCTGCGATTATAGCGATAACAATTACTGCAAATAAGAAAATAGTTATTTTTACACGGCTTTGCTTTAAGGCTTTCAATAGCTTATTAGATTCTCCTACATAGCGAGTGATTTTTAATATTCTAAAAACACGTAGTAAACGTAAAGCTCTTACGGTTAATAACGTTTGTGAACCAACAATAAAATAGGAGAGATATAATGGAATAGTTGAAAGAAAATCAATGATTCCGTAGAAACTAAATATGTATTTAGACGGTTTTTTAACGGTAATTATTCGAGCAATATATTCAATAGTAAAAAATATGGTGATTACCCATTCACCAAAAAAGAGAATGTCGTGGTAAATTTTATCAATCTCCTTTATGCTTTCTAGCATTACCAAAATAATGCTAAAGACTATCAGAATTAATAAAATAACATCAAAAAGCTTACCCATAGGAGTATCTGCTTCATAAATGATTTCATAAAGTTTGCGACGCCAACTATTTTTTTTTAATATTTTGATATAGTTTTTTTAAAAATCTAAAATAAAGAAAAACTCTGTATAAGTTTGCTTTATTCTAATTTAACTATTTTTTGCACTTTGTTTTTACGTAAATAACCTTGGATAATATGTTGTATGTCACGATTATTTTCCATCGTATTAATGATTGATTTTAAAACCTCTGAGTTGTTAATCTGAAAGTTTAAATTATAAAAACCATATCCTTTATATTCTCCATCCTCTATTAAAATTACAGAATGTTCATCTACCTCACGACCTTTGTCAATAATCAGCATAGATTGATGTTCGTAAGTGCTTTTGCTAATAAATTGTTGAATACGTTTGTTATATTCTTCTGGTTTTTCCTTGTCTAAACAAGCACCTAAACACATTTTAATCCCGTAGTTAAAACAAGCATCATCCACTTTTTCGAGATGATTTAATTTTTGACATAACTGAAATTCATCTGTGATTTTATATAAAAAACTCTTGGCTTGTTGCTGATTGGTAAAAGTGGTAATTATATGTTTTTCTTCTTGATTTTCCAGATTAACTTTTTCAGTTTTTAAGTTGATATAACCGTTTTCATCTTTATAAGAAATCAGTTGATTTTGAAAAATATTTCTTTTTAAAGCGTGATTAAAAATAGGTTTTAGCTTTTTTATTTCTTGACTTTCTTTTAATTGAGCAATTAGGTCATTTCCAGTTTCTTCAAAACTTACTGAAGTTACTTCCAACTGTATTTTATTCGACTTTTTATTATCGTTGGTAAAATGCTGAATCAATCTTTTTTTAATATTTTTACTTTTTCCAACGTAGATAATTTTTCCATTACTTCGGCGCATATAATATACACCTGTTGTCGTTGGAGCCGTTTCTATAATATCTAAAAGCTTTGGTTCTAATTGACGTTTAGGGTCTTTTTTTACTGCTTCAGTAATAATGATTTTGTCCACATCTTTTTCTAATAACATCTTAAAAAGTGTTACTGTTGCTTTTGCATCGCCTTGTGCACGATGTCTGTCTGTAATTGGAATTCCTAAAGATCGTACTAATTTCCCTAAACTGTAGGAGGGAAGTCCTGGTATTAATTTCTTAGCTAAATCTACCGTACAAAGGCTTGGCATTTCAAAATTAAAACCCAATCTATCAAATTCGGTTCTTAAAATCCGATTATCAAATTGTGCGTTGTGAGCAACGATGGTACAACCTTCGGTGATTTCGATAATACGTTTGGCGACCTCGTAAAACTTGGGTGCATTGATGAGCATTTTGTTATTAATTCCTGTAAGGTTTACCACAAAAGGTTGAATGCTACGTTCGGGATTTACCAAACTCGAAAACTGATCTACAATTTGATGTCCATCAAATTTATAAATAGCGATTTCGGTAATACCTTCTTCGTTGTATTTTCCGCCAGTTGTTTCTATGTCTAGGATTGCGTACAAATCAGTATTCAGTATACAGTTGGTAGTACTTAGTTTGCATATTAATTTTATTCATAGATTTTCTAATAAATTCATTGAACTCTTTCATTGTTTTTTGTTAAAATTAATACTACAGGCACGTTTTCCAAAAATGGAACTTCCTACTCGTATCATGTTGCTACCGTTTTCAAGTGCGATAGGATAATCGTCACTCATTCCCATACTTAAAATTCTGAATTCTGAATTCTGATTCCGATAGCTATCAGAGCTGAATTTATCATATATTTCTTTAAGCAATCCGAATTCTTTCTGAAGTTGATTTTTATCTGAAGTAAAGGTTGCCATTCCCATTAAGCCTTCAATTTTTATGTTCTGAAAAGATTTGAATTCTTCTGAAGCTAATAATTCGGATACTTCAGCTTCTGTTAAACCAAATTTACTTTCTTCTGAAGCAATTTTAATTTGAAGTAAACAGTTAATTATCCGATTGTTTTTTAAGGCTTGTTTGTTAATTTCTTTCAGTAATCGCAAACTATCCACCGCGTGAATTAAACTTACAAAGGGAGCCATATATTTCACTTTGTTTCGTTGAATATGACCAATCATATGCCATTCAATATCCTTTGGTAGTTCTCCATGTTTACCCACCATTTCTTGGATTTTGTTTTCGCCAAAAATCCGATGTCCTGTGGTATAAGCTTCTATAATATCGCTGAAAGGTTTTGTTTTGGAAACCGCTACCAATGTTATATTAGTTGGTAACTCTTTCTTAATTTTTAATAGGTTTTCTGAAATACTCATAATTAAAACTCGTATATAGTAATTCCGCTTCTCAATTTTGGTTCGATAAAAGTACTTTTAGGAGGCATTGTTAATCCTTCGTCTGCTACATTTTTTAATTCTTCGGTGGTAATAGGAAGCAAACTAAACCCTACTGCATATTCACCCGAATCGATCATTGATTTTATATGAGCCATGTCTGTTTTTCCGTGTGGATATTCAATTCTGTTATCGTTTCTTAAATCTTTTATCCCTAAAATAGGTTTTAAAATCGCATCATATAAAATTTGAACATCCAAGGTATCCAACGCATTATTGATTTCGTATTCAAATTTCCGAAGATATAAGGAATAATAATCACCATCTAAATACATACTAAAATGATGTTTTTTTGATGGTTTATAATAGTTGTTTCCTCTATTTTCAATACGGAAAACTTCGTCTAATGCAAATAAAAATTCTTCTTTACTTAAACCATTTAGGTCTTTAAGAAGCCTGTTGAATCCATAAATTTTTAAATCTTTTTCAGGAATCAAATAGCTCATACAATAATTATAGGCTTCCTCTCCAGTATGTTCAGGGTTTTCTTCTTTCAATTTTTTAGCTAGTAAAAATGAAGAAGCCGATCGGTGATGACCATCAGCTATATACAGTGATTTCATTTCAGAAAAAATAGTACTTACCGTCTTTACGATTTCCTCGTCGTCCACTTTCCATAAATAATGAGTATCTCTATGAGTAGTTGTAAATTCATATTCGGCCCTTGACTCCATTACAGATTCGATAATAAATTTTAACTCATCATTATCTGGGTAGGTAAGCAGGACAGGTTCTGCATTAAAGCCAACAGTATTTAGGTAATCTCTAAAAAGTATTTCTCTTTCTTCAAGGGTGTTTTCATGTTTTTTTATAATTCCGTTTTTGTAATCTGAAATACTTGTAGCTGCAATAATCCCATTAAATTCAAATTTTTCACGGTTTATTATTTTATAAAAGTAATAACTAGGTTTTTTATCTTGTATAAAATTACCGTCCTCTTTAAATTCTAAATACCGATTTCGAACTAAATTAAAACGTCGATTTCCTGTTATTTTTTTATCGTATTTATAACCAGGATTTATAATTTGCAAAAAGGAATACGGATTATCTCTTAATCGAGCATTCCTCTTTTCTATGCTGTAATCTTGATAAGCACGACAAGCAACTAACCCAATCTTATCTCGAGTGGGACGTACTGCTTTAAAAGGGATGATTTTTGCCATAACTATCAGTCTTCAGTTTTTAAAATAAATGAATGATGATTTAGGACACTGAGTGTTCCGAATTTTTTTATCGGAACGTATCAAAGTGTCAGTCTACTGTCTTTAGTTTTTAAACATTTTCGCAACGGTTTCTGCTCTTCGGCTTTCACTATAATCGTAAAAACCTTCACCGCTTTTACATCCTAATTTTCCTGCTCTTACCATATTTACTAATAATGGACAAGGTGCGTATTTAGGATTTTTAAATCCGTCGTGCATTACATTTAAGATGGAAAGGCAAACGTCTAATCCAATAAAATCTGCTAATTGTAAAGGACCCATTGGGTGAGCCATTCCTAACTTCATTACCGTGTCAATTTCTTGAACTCCAGCAACATTATTATACAACGTTTCCACAGCTTCGTTAATCATTGGCATTAAAATACGATTGGCAACAAAACCTGGATAATCGTTAACCTCAACAGGAACTTTGTTTAGCTTTTCTGAAATTTCCTTAACGGTATTGTACGTTTCTTGGCTAGTATTGTACCCTTTAATAATCTCTACCAATTTCATAATGGGTACGGGATTCATAAAGTGCATTCCTATCACTTTTTCTGGTCTTGAAGTTACTGCCGCAATTTGTGTAATAGAAATGGAAGAGGTATTACTAGCCAACAAAGTATCTTTAGAACAAAAGCTGTCTAAATCTCTGAAAATCTTTAATTTCAAATCTAAATTTTCAGTAGCAGCTTCAATTACCAAGCTTGAATTTTCTACTCCTTTTTGAAGGTTGGTGTGTGTTGTAATATTATCTAGAGTACGTTGTTTGTCAGCTTGTGTAATTTTTTCTTTAGCAAGCATTCTATCCAAATTCTTGGTAATAGTTGCTATTCCTCTTTTTAAAGATGCTTCCGAAATATCTATTAATTGTACTTGATAATCAAATTGTGCGAAGGTATGGGCGATTCCGTTTCCCATTGTTCCTGCTCCTATAACTGCTATATTTTTCATTTTTATGCTGAATTTATTTCAGTATCAATTCCTATTGAAGGCAAAAGATATTTTTAATTAAACTATTTAATTTATAAACTTTTAAAATTCTCTATAACTTGCATTGCTACTCGTAAAGCTTCTGTTCCTTGAGCTAAAGTTACAACAGGTGTGGAGTCTGTGTTAATAGCGTCTGCGAAGGTTTCTAGTTCGTCTAAAATAGCATTATTGCTATCCACCTCTGGATTGTCAAAATAGATTTGCTTTTTCACTCCTTCTGCATTGGTTAAAATCATCGCAAAATCATCTGGGTTTTCTGGCGCATCTTTCATCTTCACCACTTCACATTTCTTCTCTAAAAAATCTACTGAAATATAAGCGTCTTTCTGAAAGAATCTTGTTTTTCGCATATTCTTCATTGAAATTCTACTGGCTGTAAGATTGGCAACACAACCGTTTTCAAATTCAATTCGAGCATTGGCAATATCTGGTGTATTACTAATTACGGAAACTCCATTTGCAATCACTGTTTTTACTTTAGATTTCACCACACTTAAAATAGCATCGATATCGTGAATCATTAAATCCAATACTACCGAAACATCGGTTCCACGAGGATTAAATTCTGCCAAACGATGCGACTCAATAAACATTGGGTTGTCAATTTTATGGTTCACCGCAGTAAAAGCGGGATTGAAACGTTCTACTTGTCCAACCTGACCTCGAACTCCGTGTTTTTTTGCTAATTCTCTTATGGTTTCAGCTTCTTCAACTGTTTTGGTAATGGGTTTTTCAATAAACAAATGTTTACCTGCTTCCAATACTTTTTTGGCAGTATCAAAATGAAATAAGGTAGGTGTAACTACATCAACCATATCACAAGCATTGATAAGCTCTTCGACAGTTTGAAAATTTTTATAACCAAATTCTGAGGCTATTTTTTTTGCAGCTTCCACATCAGAATCGTAGAAACCAACTAAGTCGTATTTTGAAGATTGATTTAAAAGTTTTAAATGAATTTTTCCAAGGTGTCCTGCACCTATAACTCCTGCTTTTAACATCGATTTTATTTTTATGCAAAGATACTAGTATTTATCCAATTATTTTTGATCTTAAGTTTAGTTATTTGTTGTTTAGGCTTCTAAATATTAATAGTTTTTGGGATTAAAAAACAAGTTAGTTTGTTGCTAGATCTTAGATGAAATACACTATTAAAATTTGTACATTTGTGAGAAATAAATACATAATTTAGTGAAAAAATTACTTCTGTTACTTGTTTTAATATTTCCGTTACTTACAATTGCTCAAAATTATACTAGTTATTTTACGGGAGATCCTTTAGATGTTACCACAAACCATCAATACGGAGTATGCTTAATGGGAGGAGCAACAGAGCATGATGAAGCAATGAAGTGGTTTTTACAAAAAGCAGATGGAGGAGATGTTGTGGTACTTAGAGCAAGCGGAAGTGATGGTTATAACGATTATTTTTTCTCGGAGTTGGGAGTAACAATTAATTCTGTAGAAACATTGGTAATTCATAATAGTGCTGGAGGAGTTGACCCTTATGTCCTTCAGCAAGTAGCAAATGCTGAAGCCATCTGGTTTGCTGGAGGAAATCAATATAATTATGTTTCCTATTTTAAAGACAATGATATGGAGATTCTTTTGAACCAGCATATTAATAATAAACAAGCTGTAATTGGAGGAACAAGTGCAGGAATGGCTATTATGGGAGGTTATTATTTTGATGCTGAAAACGGAACCGTTACTTCTTCACAGGCTTTAGCCAATCCTTATCATAATAAAGTTTCTTTAGGGTTTCATGATTTTTTAGAAATTCCTTTACTTGAAAATGTAATCACAGATACACATTATGACGATCCAGATAGAAGAGGAAGGCATACTGTGTTTTTAGCACGATTTACAACAGATATAGGAAACCGTTCTTTTGGAATCGCATGTAATGAATATACTGCCGTTTGTATTGAAGAAGATGGAACCGTTTCCGTTTATGGAGATTATCCAGACTATGAAGAATACGCTTATTTTTTACAAGCTAATTGTGTAGAAGACTTTCAGCCTGAAAATTGTTCAGAAGGAAATCCTTTAACTTGGATGGGACAAGACGATGCTATTAGAGTTTATAAAGTTCCCGGAACAAATTTTGGAACAAATACTTTTAATATTTCCGATTGGAAAACAGGAAGTGGTGGAGTCTGGGAAAATTGGTTTGTTGATAATGGATTAATTTCTTTTATACCTGGAGAAAACCCTAATTGTGATCTTTTAGGAGTAACAACAAATAATGAGATTCTTGTTTCTGTTTATCCAAATCCATTTTCAAGAGGTATTTATATAGATTATTCTACAAATATTGGATATATATTATATAATATTTTTGGGAAGGAATTAAAAAAAGAACAAAATTTTACTTCAGAAAAAATTGACTTAGCTTACTTATCAACAGGGATTTATTTTTTAAAAATTACTTCAGGAAATAAAACGAAGCTAATAAAACTTATAAAAGAATAATTAGTGCAAGATACATTTACCCATAAAGGAATGCGAAAAAAATTAGTAGAAACCCTGCAAGCAAAGGGAATTACTAATCAAGAAGTTTTAAAAGCGATGAATAAAATTCCAAGACATTTGTTTATGGATTCGGGTTTTATAGACCATGCGTATGTTGATAAAGCTTTTCCAATTGGTGCAGATCAAACTATTTCACAACCTTATACAGTTGCCAGACAATCTGAATTATTAAATTTAAAGAATGGTAATAAAGTTTTAGAAATAGGAACAGGAAGTGGATACCAAACAGCCGTTTTATTAGAAATGGGAATGACCGTTTACAGCATAGAACGTCAAAACGAACTTTTTAAAAAGACGAAGTTATTTCTTCCAAAATTAGGGTATAGACCCAAAAAACTCATATTTGGTGATGGTTATATTGGGTTAAAAGCAGCAGCTCCTTTTGATGGGATTGTGGTTACCGCTGGAGCACCTTTTGTTCCGAAGCCATTATTAGCTCAATTAAAAGTAGGAGGGAAGTTGGTGATTCCTGTGGGAGATAATATTCAAATTATGACTGTTTTTACACGTGCTTCCGCCACCGAATTTAAAAAAGAAGAATTTGGAGAGTTTAGGTTTGTACCTTTGTTGGAGGATAAAAATTAAGTGAAAAAAAGAAAATTAAAATTTTTATTAAGCAATGTTTTTTATTTATGTACGTTTGTATTGTATTGTATTGAAAAACAATTTAACCAATATTTAACCCATGAATAAAACTATATTTTTAAGTAGCCTGTTTGTATTATTTTTTAATTCTATTTTCGCTCAAGAAAATGAAGAACAAGTTGTTAAACACCATGAAATAAAAACAAATGCATTTAATTTAATAGTTTTTAAAAGTGTTGATTTTTCGTATGAGTATTTAATTGATTCTGAGTCATCTGCGGGGGTTTCGGTGTTATTTAACCTACAAGATTTTGATAATGATTCTAATGATGGACCTATTTACAATGAGAAATTTGCATTTACTCCATATTATAGACGATTTTTTTCTAGTAAATACGCACAGGGCTTTTTTTTAGAGGCATTTGGTATGTATAATGTTCAAGAAGAACCTGATGGTTATTATGACTACAGTATTAATGAGTATGTTTCTTCTGATGAAAATTCTAATAATGTAGCTTTTGGTATTTCTCTTGGTGGTAAGTTTGTTAGTAAAAAAGGGTTTCTTTTTGAATTTTTTGGTGGGGCAGGGAGAAATATATTTTCTTCTAATGAAAACATTTCTGCAGATATTGTGCCTAGAGTTGGGGTTGTATTAGGTTATAGGTTTTAAAATTTGAAAGGTGAAAATTAAAGGATCCTATGTTTTTCTTTTAAATAACAGCTATTTTCCAAGAACATTAGCCACCAAATTTAAAAAAAAAAGAATTTGGAGAGTTTAAGTTTGTGCCTTTGTTGGAGGATAAAGATTAAAATTCAAATCTCATAGCCATCAATACTCTTGGTGTTTTTTTCTTTCCAGTATTTTTTAACGCCATCTCTTCCTATTTTAATATCCAAATCATTTAATTGAGAACGTTCTTCTTTAAATTCCATAAATGGCACTGCATAACCACAAGAGGTTTGCACTAAATTAATATCCATTTCTATAATTTGCCGAGCACCTACATAATCTTCAAAAAGGGAACTGAATTTTTTATATTCTTTATCGTTTTCATGATATATTTTTGCATTTCCGTAAAGTCTAAGAATCAATGGCATTTTTTCAAACGAACAAAACATAATGGTCATTCTATTGTTTTCTTGTAAATGAGCTGTAGTTTCATTACCGCTTCCAGTCAGGTTTAACCACACTATTTTTTTAGTATCGATAACCCTAAAAGTGTCCATTCCTTTTAGAGAAATATTAACGTTACCTTGACTTCTTGCTGTACCAACAAAAAACATTTTTTGATTTTCTATAAAATTTTGCAGCGCAGGATTTAGTTCTTTTAGCCGTTTTCCCATTTTAATTCTTTTTGAAAAGCGTATAAATATATTTTCTAATATCACCTGAAGGCATCGTATAATTATAATCAAAAGCTTCAAGTAACTTAAAATCAGAACCTAATTTGTTTTGAAGCATTGCAGTGTCATATTGAAAAATATCAAGTCCAGAACATTTTTTAGCGCCTCGTAAATTAAATTCTGCCAGTATTACAAAACCTTTAGAACTTATTTTGCTTTTAAGTAAATTAAAATAGGTGTCTTGGTCTTTTTCTTCAGTAAAAAAATGTAGAACAGCTCTGTCTATCCATAAATCTACCCGATTGATAGTGTTGAGTTTTTTTGAATTTAATATATCGTCAACAATAAAATCTATGTTTTTATTATCAACTCTGTTTTCAAGTTTTTTTAAGGCAACTTCACTAATATCTGTCGCAATTAAATGGGTGTATTCTTGACGAATTAATTCGTCAATAAGCGTGGTGCTTCCTGCACCAATATTTATAATTCGAGCGTTTTTTTTGACTTCAGAATTATTAATTAACTGCAACATTGGCGATAAATCGGTTTCAAACCAACCTAATTTTTCTTCAGGACTATTAGTGTAGGCTTTGTTCCAATGCGATTTTAAATCTTTAGTAGAAGTTGTTTCTTCCGAAGCACAACAACAAGAGTTTTTTGTGGTAATACTACAAGATGAATTTGATTCATTTATGTTTTTCATTTTCTTTAATTTACGCCCAACAAATCTAAGAATTTTAGCCCAAAAATGATGGCTCCATAATCGCTTCCGTTGTAAAAAGAACGTACATAATCCAATCGTAAAACGCGGTATTTTCCGAAGCCAAGATTGTCTATCCCTATGGAAAGTTCAGAATAAGGTTTGTTGTTTCCTGTTGAAAGAAAATGTGCTCCTGCAATAAGATTAAAATTTAATTGATTTATCCCTGGGATCTTTCCTAAAACCCACCCTTTAAAGTCGTGTTCTAAATGCCCTTCAAAATAATTTTTATTGGTACTGAGTTCGTAATAAGGCAATAAATTAAAGACATTGTCGTAAATTGATGCGGTGCCAACACGAGTTTGGTTTCCATTAAAATGTTGAAAATCTACAAACGAAATATTCTCTCCGTTTATAAAAGTTCCTGCCTTTAAATTGTAGGTTAGTGTTCCTTTATTTCCTAATGATAAGTTTTGATAAACTTTAGCACTTAGTTGACTAAAACTGTATTTGCTTTCTGAAATTCCAATACCATTTTCAAACCGAAATGTAACTTGTGGGAACTTACTATCGGTTAAATTGAATTTTCCATCGGGAAACGAAATGTATTTTTGCCCGAACACAATATCGGCTTTAATGAATGTTTTAAAAACGTCGTGATCTATAATGGCAGCATTTTCAAAATCGGAAGGGTTTAATGGATTGTTTGATGTATAACTCACTCCGCTATTTGGAATAAACACCCAATCGGCTGCGTTATACAGTGGTTTTCTGTTTTCGTAAGCGGTTGCTGCAGTTAGTTTAAAACCGTTTACAATTTCTTGACTATAAGCTAATCGACCGTAATTTAACTCGTACAGTTTCATGTAATTCCGTTCGAAAAACAAAGTGGAAATTGCATTAATCATCGGACTAATAGGTTCATCGTTATTAAATTGTTTCACTTTACTACCACCGTCTATTTGAAAAGTAAGTTTGTTTTTATAATTAAAACGTTTGGCAATAATACCGTTAAATCGCAAGCGATCTTCTATAATTCCGTAGGTGGCATTTAGTTTTGTAGTTAGCCAAACCGTTCGGTTATCATCGTACCATTTGTTGTAGGAAAGTCCTACTTTACTATTCCAACCTTGTACGGTATTGTAATTTATATTGGTTAGAGGACCTTCATAACTAAATTTATATTTTTTGTATGAATTTTGAAAAGAATAGCCTAGTAATGGGTCCATAAAACCAAATTTATTCGATTTATTATCGATAGAATCTAAATAGGATTTCGATTTCCGAAGGGTTTGAATGCTGTCTTTTTTTACATAATCTTTCAGTTCTTCAATTGAAAGAGGAACAGGACGGTATTCTTTCCAATAAACACTGTCTTTTTTATTTGCTTTTGGCATAAATGAAAGCACTTCATTTGAAAAATCATTCTTTTCAAAAGTAGGTTTGAAGTCGTAGTTGCTATAATTCGCTATAAATCGACCATCACCTTTAACACCAAAAAATGCAAAGCCAAAATCGATGGTTTGCGAAATTTTTATCCAAGCATTCTTTTTTTCATCATACTTGAAATTCTGTTTAAAATCGAGTTTAGTAATCATTGGAACTTGAATAGCAGCACCAGTTGTGGATAAATTAACGCCGTATAATTGCCAATCGTCTTCTACAATATAAATTACGCCTTCCCAGATTCGGTCTTTGGGGCGTTTTGGAGTAACAATAATTTTATTGATGAGTTTGCTTCCTTCATAAAAAACACCGTCCAATTTATATTTATAATAGTTTAACGCATTTACAGAAATTGGCGAAACAATGGGAGCATTAAGGTCTATAGTGTTTTCGTAAAATGAAAAATTTGATTGCCGAGCACTATTAAAACTAAAACCATTATCATTTCCACTCACCAAACTTGCCTTTACAATTTCTCTGAAGTCATTAGGATGTTGATAAGCTATTTCTGAAATAGTTTCAGATAGGTAAATAACTCCAGTTCGAGTAGAATCTAAAGCACCTTCCATATCACCTACTTCTTGTCCCATAATTTTTTCGGGCATATCTTTTACTCGCCATAATCCACGGGAATAAAAGTCGGCAGTAAAGGCAGTAATTCTGTTGAGGTTTTCTTTTCGTTGAGCGATGGTTTTACGGATAATCCGATAAGCTGGATCTTCGGAAGATGATAAAACAACGGTTTCTAAACTGATGGATTCTTCTTCCAAAATTACATTTAAAGTAAGCGGAAGCTCATTTTTAGCAACTTTTTTGGTGAGTGTTTTGTATCCTAAAAACTGAAAAACAAGTTGGTAGCTTTCCTTTTTTGGAAGGTCTATTTCATAAGTTCCAAAATCGTTGGAGGTTGTGCCCACATAACTTCCTTGTAAATAGATGTTTACGTAGGGCAAGGGCTCTCCATTTTTATCTGTTATAATGCCTGAAACTTGGGCAAAGGAAATTGCGGAAGTAATAAATAGAAAAAAGAGGGTAAGTTTAGTTAGCATCAATACTTTTAGCGCAAGATAAAGATAGGATATTAGTATTTTCTTAAATATTTGTTAGAAAATAATTAGTCTTAAAATTATGTTTGTTCGGGCGTAATCGATATTTTTTAATTTTAGGTTTCGACTGCACTTCGACTACGCTCAGTGACCACACTCAATTCGATAATAAGAAAATAATTACTTATTAAAATCTTTTTTAATACGACTTAAATCTCGTTTGTTATCTCGATCTTTAAGAGATTCGCGTTTGTCGTAGAGCTTTTTTCCTTTACAAAGAGCGATTTGAAGTTTTGCCAATCCTTTTTCGTTGGTAAATAAAAGCAAAGGAATTATGGTTAACCCCGAGTTTTTAACTTGCTTTTCTAGCTTTTTTAATTCTCTTTTGTTAAGAAGTAATTTACGTTCACTTTTAGGGTTGTGATTGTAATGTGTAGCGTGAGAATATTCTTGAATCGTCATATTTATTACGAATAATTCAGAATTACTAAACTCACAGAAAGCTTCAGTTATAGATGCTTGCCCTTCTCGAATGGCTTTAATTTCAGTACCACGTAAAACAATTCCTGCAACGAATTTATCTAAAATTTCGTATTCAAAACGAGCCTTTCGGTTTTTAATTTTTACTGTTTTCTGAAGTGCCATAGCTTGCAAAAATAGTGAAACCCTTTAAAAAAGGAGATAAGAATTACACAGATTTACACGAATATTTT